>CAXQNK010000070.1:0-65312 GCA_964225175.1 Candidatus Nitrosopumilus sp.
CCGAGGGCCATGTGGAGGCCGTGGTGTTTGGCATGGCTGAGGAAGGGTGGCTGTACCAACTGGCTCAACTGCCCTGGGTACTGCCAAAGGGCTGTTACCGTCTCGAATCTGACTGGTCCAAAGAGGCACGTATCCAGGCAGGACTGGGCTGGGGCCTTGCGAGCTATCGCTTTGCGAGATACAAGAAGCCCTCGCAGCAACCGTCAAGACTGTTGCTCGAGGCCGATATCGCGGATCGGGTGGAGCAGCTCACAAACGCTCAGGCACTGGTGCGTGATCTCGTCAACACACCCACTGAGGACATGGGGCCGCAGGAGTTGGCGGCTGCCGCTTTGGCGGTGGGTGATGCCCATGGTGCGCAGTCGCAAGTTATTCTCGGGAATGATCTGTTGACTGAAAACTATCCTGCCGTGCATGCAGTCGGGCGCGCAGCCGATGAGGCACCTCGTCTTATCCGGCTGTCCTGGGGTGACCCCTCGGCGCCCGTGCTGGCGTTGGTGGGCAAGGGTGTGTGCTTTGACAGCGGCGGGCTCGACATCAAGTCTGCCGCGGGCATGAAACTGATGAAAAAGGACATGGGCGGTGCCGCGCATGCGTTGGCGCTGGCCCAGTTGGTCATGCAAGCCGAGTTGCCCGTTCGCCTGGAGGTTCTGATTCCCGCGGTGGAAAATGCGATCTCCGGAAATGCCTATCGCCCGGGAGACATCCTGAATACTCGGCAGGGATTATCAGTCGAAATCGGGAATACAGACGCGGAAGGGCGGCTCATCCTGGCCGATGCGTTGACCCGCGCTTGCGAGGACAAGCCGGACCTTGTCATAGATTTCGCCACCCTCACCGGCGCTGCCCGGGTGGCGCTCGGCCCGGACCTTCCGCCCATTTTCAGCAATAAGAGTGATGTGGCGGCCGGCCTTGTGGCTGCGGGCGAGATCGTTGAGGATCCCCTCTGGCAATTGCCGCTGTACTCGCCCTACATTGCGATGATCAAGAGCGAGATCGCAGACCTCAACAATATAGGCAATTCAGGATTTGCCGGTTGTATCACTGCGGCGTTGTTTTTGCAGCATTTCGTGTCGGATGCCACGCCGTGGGTACACATTGACACATTTGCCTGGAACCCGACCGCCCGTCCGGGACGCCCCTTGGGTGGTGAGGCCCTCGGCTTGCGCGCCGTGTTTGAATTCCTGTCTTCGCGCTACAGTTGACGCGCGATTAGAGCAGCAGGAACCCCAGAATCGCAGCTATGCTGGTTGTAGCGCCCAATATGGCGAGGTAGCTGCCGCCAGCCATTACAAATTTGACAACGGTCATGCCCCAGCCTTGCTGGTAGACGCAGCGCAGCGCCAACAACAGGTAGAGCGGGATCCACAGCGTGATCAGCTCAGCAGCCCATTGCAATCCGGTGCCGAAGGCATTTTGCCCGCCCTCAGTCACCAGCTGTGCCGACAATTCAAACAGCAACATCATGGCCAGGCTGACATAGACGAATGAGTGCAGGTGAAGCGAGAAAATCAGGTGCTCGATATAAAATCGACGGGCAAACAGGTACCAGATTTTCAATACCAGCGCTGCGATGGGTAACATCACAAACATGGTTCCCGGTAGGAGTTCGAAAATCTTTTCAACGATGACGTTCGGGTTCTCGGCAATACGACGCGCCGTGTCGGGGGAAGTGGCGATCTCCTTGTTGACCCAATGATTGAAGGAATCGGGAAGCCATGCCATTTCAAACGGGTTGGTAACCGGATCCCAAGGTTCGCCATTGAGGTTGATCTGTCCTGCCTCAAAAGCGGGTTTGGACGCTTCATCCGGAGCCGTGTCCCAATGTGTTTCATAGACATCCACGATGCGCTCTGCGTCCGGGACTTGGGCCGCCGAGAGGATTCCGAACAATTCATCCGAGCGAGTGCGCTCCGAGGCCTCTGAGGAGGCGCTCTCCGCGGTCTTCTCAGCATCCTGCTGGAGTTGCACCTTGATCTTTTCGGACGAAATGTTTGCGGCCAGAACGAAGAAAATGATGGACGAGAACAAATAGAGTCGAAGCGGAGGGGTATATTTGTATCTGCGCCCCAACAGGTAATCCCGGGTGAGTCGCCCGGGTTTAAATAGCAAGGGTTTCATCGTGCGGGCAAATCGTGAATCCAGCTCGATGAACTCCTGCATGAACTCACGCAACAGCGCAGGGAAGAATCGCATGAAATTACGGTCCGGCTGCCCGCAATAATGGCAAAACGGTCCATGCAAAACACTGCCGCAATTGAGGCACTGCGGGGAATTGGCCCGACTCCTGGGTCGCAAGGTCAATGACGCATCAAGGTTGCATTTTTCCGGAATGGTTTCGGGCGGTTTTTGACCGTTCGGCTCGGTCATTTGCCAGCCTCTCGGTCACGGAGCAGGCCTTCCTTGCGCAACCAGTCGACAGTGTCTTTTAGGAGGTGTCGAACGGGTGTAAACCGGTAACCAAGTTCCCGTTGTGCCTTGCTGGAATCACACTCTATATGACGGGTGATCATGGCCACCGACTCGGGTGTAATGTCGGGTTCGCGGCGGGTCAGTCGAGATTTGATCTGGTGGGCCTGGCCTGCAAGTCGCAAAAGCCAGGCAGGTGACGTTCGCTTTGGCACTTTTCTGCCCAGTAATTCGCCGGCAATGGAGACGACTTCGAGGAAGGAATGATCCTCGCCACCCAACAGGTAGTTTTCGCCTTTGCGCCCGGAATGAAAAGCATTGATTTGTGCCTTTGCGATCTCGCGAACGTCCGCGAACGCGCCGCCCCCGGGAGGGATGCCGGGTAATTTTTTCTGGTCAACCAGCAGGATCATGCGGGACCAGTTGTGCCGGTCGCCGGGGCCGAGAATGTGGGCCGGATTGACGATAACTGCATTAAAATCCCGCTCTCTCACCGCGGCGCGGACCAATTCTTCGGCTGTGTGCTTGGTGCGGACATAGTTGATCCAGTCCGCATTCTCCTGGCGTTGTGAAGTCTCGCGCAGGGGTGTGCCCTGGAATCCCCAAACAATAAAACTGGACGTGTGTATAAAGCGCGCCACGCCGCGCCGCATAGCCGCCTGAATGATGTTGCGGGTGCCTTCCACGTTGACGCGTGTTTGCCGTTCATTGTTGGGCGCCCATACGTTGGTGTCTGCCGCCACGTGAAATACGCAATCGATATCTGCAGGCATTGCTTCAATGAGCGACTCGGCCTGGGTCAGATCACCTTCCCTCCAGCGCACATTGAATCCCTCGAGATCTTTGCGCGAGGCACCCGCGCGGGCAAGTGCGGTGACGTTCCAGCCGGCCGCGAGCAATTCTCGCGCCAAGTTGGAGCCCACGAAGCCTGTCGCGCCGGTGATGAATGCGTTCAGTGCCATTGCTGGTGTGCCCTCAGGTACAATGCAGCGTCCGTTCAGTTGCCGGGCAGGTGCATAGTATAACCTCAGCAAAAGATCATCCCGCCGAAATCCGACGCACACTTTCACTTGCTGCGCCGGTCATGGTGGGCTTGTTCGCCAGTTTCGGCATGAACTTCATTGATACCGTGATGGCCGGTCGCCTGCCTGACCGTGAAGTGGCCCTTGCCGGCATGGCCGTTGGCGGGGCTCTGTGGTCCGCAATGCTGACGATGACCATTGGCATGCTGATGGCCCTGCAGCCCATGGTTGCGCAACTCGATGGGGCGAGGTTGCCGCAACGGGCAGGCGAGATGTTGCGGCAGGCCTTCTGGATTGCCTTGGCGCTGATGGTGCCATTCACCAGTGTGTTGCTCAGTGGCGGCCTGCTGTTGCGGGCATTGGATATTGATCCGGCCATTATTCCGACAGCGGTCGAATACCTTGGCGCCCTGGCGTGGGGCGCCCCTGCCATGTGCCTGGTGCTATTGCTGCGCTACTTCAGTGAAGGGGCGGGAAACACCCGTTCGACCATGCATATTGGCCTGTTGGGTGTGGCGCTCAACATTCCCCTGAACTGGGTGCTCATGTTTGGTCACCTGGGCATGCCAGCCATGGGTGCGCGCGGTTGCGGCTTGGCGACCGCTATTGTGATCTGGATTCAGCTTGCCGCCCTTGTTTTGTATATCCGAAAGCATGCGCACTTCAGGGCCTTCAAGCCCTTTGCCCGATGGGACCGGCCGGAATCCAAGGTCATCAGGCAGCTCCTGCTTATTGGCGTGCCCATTGCCATGACCATCTCCATCGAAAGCAGCATGTTTGTTGGCGCTGCGCTCATGATCGGGCGCCTCGGGACAACCCCTGCTGCAGGTCACCTGATCGCCGTTAATTTTGCAGCACTGCTGTTCATGGTGCCCCTGGGCCTTTCCAGCGCCATCACCACGCGCGTTGGCAACGCGCTGGGGCGCGGGGATCCGGTGGCGGCCCGATATGCGGGAATGATTGGAATGCTGATCGTGGTGGGCACTCAAACGGTCAGCGCAAGCCTCATGCTGACTTTTCCCAACGAAATTGTTGCGCTTTACTCCAGCGACCCGGCCCTTGCGGCGGTTGCTGTTTCCCTGATGTTTTATGCGGCAGTGTTCCAGTTTCCGGATGGCATTCAGATTTGCAGCGCGGGCGCGCTGCGCGGTTACCGGGATACCGTGATGCCCGCATTTTATAACCTGGTCGCATACTGGCTGGTTGGCCTGACTCTGGGCTATCACCTGATGTTTGCTCGCGGCATGGGTGCGGCGGGCATGTGGGTTGGCATGCTGACGGGCCTGAGCGTAGGCGCGGTATTGCTTTTCTCACGCCTGTGGCGTCGCAGTCGACGCCTTGCCGAAGAGCACCATGGCCTTACCTGATCGAGCCGGGTTTTAACCGCTTCAGTCGCGTTCGGTAGCTTCCTGGCCTTCAGCTTGCCCGATTCGCTTTTTCAGGGAAGCCAGTTCCAGTTCTATGGCTGGATCGTGAATTTCCCCCTCGTGTGATGGATTGCCATCCGGGGCGCAGCCGAATTCGTAGGCCGCCACCCGTGCTTCAAGGTGTTCAATGCGTTCCTGTACGCGATCGAATCGAGCCAGAGCCTGGTGGGTTCGCTGTTCGGCAGGGGTGGGTCCTCCCGGATTGAGCGGAGCCGAATGCTTGGATTGACGCATTGATTTCAGTCGGTTTCTTGCCTCGGCCAATTTCAGATCGAGCTGCTGCATGGCCTGCTCAAGCCGTGAGATTTGGTCCCTGGTTTGTGCCTGGCGTTTGTGCAGATCTTCCATTTTTCGGGAGATTTCCGAACGCGATTGCAGGGCGGATCTCGCAAGCCTCTCTTCCTGCCGGGATACGGCTTGCTCGGCTTTGTCCTGCCACCGCCTCAAAGCTTCCTGGTATTCAATCGCAAGACGCTGTTGCCGCCGTTGCTGAGTCAGCAGTTCAGTAATCGCAGGGCGCGCATCATCACGCGCATCTTCCATTTCCCGGACCAGTGCGGCCAGCAATTTTTCCGGATTCTCGGCGCGCTCGAGCAGCGCATTGATATTTGCGGCGATAACGTATCGGACTCGAGTCAGAACGCTCATGGTCAGTCTCCTGTTTAATTGCTATTTGCTCGAAAGCTCTGCAGGATGTGTGCCATAAAAAATAAAATCAATAGAATCAATAATATATAAAATATCATGCGCAATCGGTCATCCTTCGAAATGGCGTAATTGACGATATTCTGGTCAGCAAACGCTTCCCGGGAAGTTGATTAATCACTCATGGCGTTTGTGACTGCCGGCTTGTCTCAATACAATAAAGTGCCGCGTTCAAGAGTCTTTTCCATGACAGCATTTTTTTCCTATCTGCGACGTGCCTGGTTGGGTGTGTGGCGTTCTATTGATCTCGCCAGGCGAGTCGTGCTGAACCTCGTGTTTTTCGGTGTTCTGCTGCTGGTCTACCTGGCGCTGCAGCCGGAACTTCCCATCCGCGTGGAGCCGGATTCGACTCTGCTGATCAGACCTTCCGGCGCGATCGTGGAACAGTTCAGTGGCAGTCCCCTGGACCGCGCGTGGCGGGATGCGACCGACCAGGCACAAAACGAGACCCGATTGCGTGATCTCCTGCTGGCATTGGAGCGCGCAGCTGGTGATGAGCAGATCACCCAGGTGGTGCTCGATACTCGAGCGCTGATGAGTGTGGGCATTGCCGCATTGCAGGAAATCGAACAAGCCATGATGACGTTCAAGCAATCCGGGAAACCCGTGATCGCCTTGGCGGCAACCCTGGGACAGCAACAATACTACCTCGCTGCGCTGGCGGATGAAATCTGGCTTGACCCAAATGGTCTGGTGTGGATCGACGGCTACGCCAATTACCGGAGTTTTTACCGGGAGGGCCTCGAAAAGCTGGAGGTTGAAATCAACCTGTTTCGGGTTGGCGAGTTCAAGTCGGCCATGGAGCCGTTCATCCGGGATGACATGTCAGACGAGGCCAAAGAGGCCGCAGAATATTGGCTTGGGGGGCTCTGGCAGCAGTATCTGGAGGGCATATCCCGACTGCGCGGCATGCCGCTGGAAATTCTCAACCAGGTCATTTTGGAGTTTCCGCACGCGGTGACGGCTCGCAACGGGGATTTCGCCGAGCTTGCCCTCGAGCAGGGCCTGGTGGATGAGTTGGTGACTGATCCGGAAGCGCGCCAGAGGCTGGCCAGCATGGGAGCTCCCGATGCGGTTGGCGATGGGTTCAGAGCGATTGGTGTCGAAGAATACCTGTTGGCGACCAAATCCATGGATGACAGTGCAAAAAGAAAGGGAGTTGTTGCGGTCGTGGTCGCCGAGGGAGAAATTCTGAACGGCCAGCAGCCACCAGGAGTGATTGGATCAGAATCGCTGGCTCAGCAATTGCGTCGGGTAGCGCGTGATGAGGGGATCGATGCGCTGGTATTGCGGGTCAACAGCCCCGGTGGTGATGCTTTTGCATCCGAGGTCATTAGAAGAGAACTCCAGGCTGTGCGAGACCAAGGTAAAACGGTTCTTGTCTCGATGGGCGATGTTGCGGCTTCGGGGGGATATTGGATTTCGATGAGCGCGGAAGAAGTCTGGGCCAGTCCGGCCAGCATCACCGGTTCGATCGGGGTGTTCGGGATGCTGCCGACTTTTGCGGGAACGCTGGATAAAATGGGTGTGCACGCAGACGGCGTGGGAACGACTCCGCTTGCGGGCAAGATGCGCCTCGACATTCCGCTGGACCCGTCATTACGCGATATCTTCCAGGCCGCCACTGAAAATATTTATTCGGAGTTCATCACCCTTGTGGCGGGGTCTCGTTCGATGTCCGCGGAGGCTGTGGACGAGGTAGCCCGGGGTCGTGTCTGGAGTGGCTGGCAGGCTGCGGATCGTGGCCTCGTGGACCGCACCGGCACATTGCACGATACGGTCGATGCGGCGGCCCGAAGAGCCGGGATGACCGGGGAATACCGGGTGACCTATGTCGAGCCGCGCCTCAGTAGCCTGGATCAGTTGGTCCTTGACTTCACCAGCAAGGCCCTGAGGCTGGTGGAGCTTGAAACTGCGCAGAGGGACAGTTGGTCGCTGCCCTCGCCGCTGCAAGATATTCTCCGTGACTTGAGAGCCTTGCAGGCCCAATCCGGACAGTTCACGGTCGCTGCTCATTGCCTGTGTCGCGTGAACTGAATTGAGCCGCGACGAACCGTCCCGAGACCCCTGGCGCCTGGATGGGGAGTGGGCGCTGATCACTGGTGCTTCACGAGGGTTGGGGGCCGAAACAGCAAGAGAGTTTTCCCGCCTGGGGGCCAATCTTGTATTGGTTGCCCGACATGAGGAAGGATTGCGGGAACTGCAAGGAAATATCCAGGCCCATCAGCCGGCCTGCGAGGTAAATATTGTTGTCGCGGATCTTGCAGAGGAATCGGGACGTACTCGGGTTGTCGAAACGGTGTCCGAGCGCGGCGTTCTGGACATCCTGGTAAATAATGTGGGCACCAATGTCCGCAAGCCTCTCAAGGACATTACGCTTGAAGAGTTTCGCCAGGTGCAGGAAGTCAACCTGGTCAGCTGCCTGGAAATGTCCCGGAGGCTGCTCCCGTTTCTGGAGAGGGGAGCGCCATCTTGCGTGGTCAATAATGCGTCCGTGGCGGGCATGACGCACCTGCGCACAGGGCCCGCATATGGCATGAGCAAGGCGGCAATGATACAGCTGACAAGAAACGCTGCCGTGGAATGGGCCTCGCAGGGCATTCGCGTCAATGCGGTGGCACCCTGGTACATCGATACACCCCTCGCACGCCAGGTGCTAAACGACCCCGCTTACATGGCGGATGTATTGGAACGCACGCCGATGGGGCGTGTCGGGCGACCAGCGGAAGTGGCTCGTGTCATCGCGTTCTTATGCATGCCGGGAGCGGGTTATATCACCGGTCAGACGTTGGCCATTGACGGTGGCTTCAGCGTTTTCGGATTTTGAATCTACGGGCGTATTACCGCGTAATGCACCAGGTTCGGAAGGACTCATCGGTGCCCGTCTTGGGTGCCGGGCTCGCCGGTCCGCCCGGGATCAGGCCCATTGCTCCAGACAATCGGACAGGGCGTCGAGCAAATGAGCAGCTTCCGACTTTGAAAATACGAGGGGAGGACGCAGCTTGAGGACATTTTCACCCTGACCCGTGCGTCCAATGAGTACTCCACGATCGCGCATGCCGTTGACCAGTTTGCGGGCCAGTGCCGCATCAGGAGTCTTTAGGGCTCGGTCGGTGATGAGGTCGACGCCGAGGTACAATCCCGACCCGCGCACGTCACCGATGGCTGGGTATGACTCCGCAAGTTCCAGCAGCCCAGTGCGCAGTTGTGCTCCGGTGGTGAGAGCGTTGTCTTGCAATGATTCTCCTGCGATGACTTCCAGCACGGCCATGACGGCCGCACAAGCAGCGTGACTCCCCCCGAAGGTGTTGAAGTAGCTTGCCTTTTTCGCGAACGAGCCAAGGATGTCCGAGCGCGTGATCATCGCGGAGACCGGATACCCGTTTCCCATGGGTTTGCCAATGGTTACCATGTCCGGTTCGACTCCATGTCGCTCGAAACCCCAGAAGCTGCTCCCCAGTCGGCCAAAGCCCGCCTGGACTTCATCGGCAATCAGCAGCCCACCGGCTGAATGAATGATTTCAGTTGCTGCGCGAAGGTAACCGGTGGGTGGCTCTACCAGGCCTTCCGAGGAAAAGATGGTGTCAATAACGAGTGCCGCCGGTCGGATTTTGCGGGCAGCCAGTCGATCAATGGCGCTGCGCAAGGCATCGAGATGATAATCCAGTGGCGCTTTTGCGGTGTCCTCGGCGCCTCGGAAGGTATCGGGCGCGGGCACCATTTCGATGTGTTCGCCGACGCCCTCCGGGGGTGGTTCCTCGGGGGAGATCTGAGCGATTTCCGTCGAATTCCCATGATAGGCGAAGCGTGTCACGATCACCCCGCGGGCCTGAGTGTGAGCGCGTGCAACGCGCAATGCGAGCTCAACGGCCTCGGTTCCGCTGCAGGCGAAAGTGACCCGATCGAGAGATCGCGGGAACAGGTCGAGCAGGGTCTCGGAGCAACGAATGACCATTTCACTGAGATAGCGGGTGTGCGTATTCAGCGTTCCCAGTTGCTTGCTCACCGCGGCCACAACCTTCGGATGACAATGTCCCACGATTGGTACGTTGTTGTACGCATCAAGGAAGGCATGTCCCTGTGAATCGAAAAGCCAGCAGCCCTCTCCGCGGACCAAGTCCAGTGGCTGGTCATAGAACAGGCGATAGGCCTGGCCCATCGATGCGTCGCGACGTGACTTCAGAGCAGAATGGTGACTGTCAGAATGGGTCATGTTCCATGAATGCTGCGCAGGCGCTGGCTGGCTTCTGAAAGCGTTATGTCCCGGAGTCGGTTCAGGCGATCGATCGCAGCCTCGGTATCGATGAGCAGGTACTCGCGGTTGTGGGGGTGGAGATCCGCCATTTTCGATGTAATCACGATCGAGCTGACCAGGCGAGCCTGGACCAGTCCGGCGAGGGCGTCGGTCTCGCCAATTTCCAGCGGTGAAACACGGTGGTAACCGCGCACCATGGGCAACATACCCTCTAACGGGTCCGCCCCTTCCGCGAGCTGATAGGCACAGGCAACACCCAACTCACAGATGCGGGGCGCATACAGCGCGTCCCCGAAATCGAGAATGCCACTGATCTCCTCCTTGTCAGTATCCGAAACCAGAACATTGTCAAGATGAAAATCCTGGTGAATCACCTGGTGTGGCAGCGATGAGATCAGCGGCAGTGTCCTCGATTTGAAGGATGTGATGGTCTCGAGCACCAGGTTCCGGGTAGGCCCTGGGGCCATGTCCCCGACAAGGTGTATCAGTCGGTCCGTGCGGCTGAGGTCCCAGAAAAGTTCCCGTTTCTGGGCTGGATGACGGAATCCGAGCAGTGCCTGATCCAGCCTCGCTAGAATTGCGCCGAGAGTCGTTTTCAGGCTTTCGGAAAGCGAACTGTCTCTTACAAACCCACCCTCTCGCCATGAAAGCAGGCAGGCGATATGCGGCGTACCGTCAGGCGCTTTTACATTGACCTGAAGGAGGTCTTCAGCCGTTCGAATCACCCTGGGGACCGGCAACCCGGGATCGACTTGTGCTATGTGATCGAGCGCCCGCATCTGGAAATCCACCACGTCTGGATCCTGGGTGTGATTCCAGAGCTTAAGCAGGTGTTTCTGTCCATGGCTTGCGTCGACTCGAAAATTGAGATCGCGTTCGCCAAACAGCAGTTCACATTGGCCTTGAATGCCGTAGTGACGCTCGACCAGCCGAGCGGCGTCCGCCGAGTCGAATGGCGGTGCGGCAGCCGCCATCGCATCGGTCATTGAATTGATGGACATGGGCGCTTAAGGCGGTTTAGCGGGCCTTGGTAACGTCGGGGAGACCGGAGAACAGGAACCAGGACTTGCGATCAGCATCGTAGCGCCATTCCTGCCGGTCACGCAGGACGCGCTCGACGGCCTGGCTCTTGTTGAACATCCGAATTTCCACGGCCTGGCGAAACTCCAGCCCGTCGCTGGACGGTGTCGCCGACCGGACTTCGTAGCTTGTAACTCTAAACAGCCGCAAGCGGTCCAGGTCCAGGGGGGTGGGGAAGTCCTCGCCCTCGTTGTCGGATCCAAGAAACTCTACGGCCATGTCCCATTGGCTCCAGCGTATGGCCTTTTCATAGGCCGTCAGCACGGATTCAAGGGTTTGCTCCTGTTGCTTAGTCTCGCAGGCTGATAGCAAGGCCATGCCGATAGCGGCCAAAGCCCAAATTTTTCCAAGCGGGTAAATCTTTTGCATCCGTCGGGACTCCTCTGGTTTTAGCGCGGTGGCTTTGCTGGCCTTTGAGTGTGCAGTTTCACTCCAGCGAGCCGCCCTCGCAGGAACCTGTCGTCCACTCGGGCACACCGGCAGCTCTCGCGCCGCAGGCATTGGAATAGGTTGTGCCATCGCAGCCGCAGACTGGATTGTACTCCATCGTGCAGGCAACCGGACCTGGCGGAGGGTCAATGATGCAGGCTCCTGCTTCGGCCGCTTTATCGGGCGGTGTGGCGCAGGCACAGAGCAGCAGGCTGATGATGATCGCGGAAAAATATGATTGAAGGGTCTTAGGCATGAAGGAGTCTCCAGATCATTGGAATCCAGGTCACTGCAATCAGAACCAGGCTGAACAACACTGCGGCAGAACCCATATCTTTGGCCCTGCCAGATAAATCATGGGGTTCGGCGCCGATGCGGTCAACGACGCTTTCTATGGCGCTGTTGAGTAATTCGACGATCAACAGAAGCAGCAGGGGCACAACGAGCAAGAGCCACTCAACGAGTGTGGTGGCGATGAGAAACGAGACTGGGGTCATCAGCAGAACCAGCATGACTTCCTGGCGGAATGCGGCTTCGTTTTGAAAGGCCGCACGTATGCCGGACCAGGAGTAGAGGGTCGCATGCCACAATCGAGCCACACCCTTTCGCCCGGGCTTCATGATGGTTCTCCTCCGAGATTGGAGTTCAAAGTGCCGACGGTCCATGGCCGTTGCCGTTGCCGCGTTCGTGGTGCTGTCCAATGTTGCATGTGTCCCCGGGGCCCGGGTCCTGTCGTCTCGCTCACTGCGCATGGCATGCTAACATCCGCCCGTTAAGTCGCTTATCGAGGATGGTCTCTTATGCTGAAAGTCGCTTCCTGGAATGTCAACTCTCTCAATGTGCGCCTCCCGCACGTTTTGGCGTGGTGCGCTGTTGAGTCGCCAGACATTCTTGCCCTGCAGGAGACCAAGTTGACCGACGAGAAATTTGCAGCCAAGGCCCTCGAGCCGCTGAATTCGGCGGGCTATCACTGCATTCATTCCGGTCAGCCGACTTATAACGGAGTGGCCTTGTTCAGCCGATCTCCGGGCAGCGATGTCGTTACCGATGTCCCCGGCCTGGAAGACCCCCAGAGGCGAATTCTCGCGGCCACCTTTGGAGACCTGCGAGTCATCGACCTGTACGTGGTCAATGGCAAGGAGGTGGGATCAGACAAGTTCGCTTACAAAATGGAATGGCTCGGCCATGTGACCGAGTGGATTGCATCAGAGCTGAAACGTCACGAACGCGTCATCGTACTTGGGGACTTCAATATCGCTCCGGATGATCGGGACGTTTATGATCCTGAGGCCTGGAAGGACGACATTTTGTGCAGTGTGGAAGAACGCGCCGCCCTGGCCCGGATCATGGAGCTCGGCCTGACCGACACATTTCGGATGTTCGAACAACCGGAAAAGAGCTACAGCTGGTGGGATTATCGCCAGGCTGCTTTTCGTCGCGGCATGGGGTTACGTATAGATCTTGTGCTGGCGTCAAAACCCCTGGCTGAGTTGTGCTCAGCCGCCTACATTGATGTGGAACCGCGGCGCCAGCAGCAGCCGTCTGACCATACTCCAGTGATTGCGGAGTTCTCTGTCTGACGCGCGACCACGGTGCCCACTGTTTTCCGGTAGCGGGTCCGGTTCAGTACAGGGGTACCGAGGGATCGATTTCCTTGGACCAGGCATCTATGCCGCCGGCCACGTTGCTGATCTGGGTGAACCCCAGGCGCCTGAAGTGCTCGCACACGACATTCGAACGACCGCCCGAATGGCACAGGAATGCAATGGGCGTCTCCTTGGGGAGCGATTCGAGCTGCGTCTGGGTTTCACCGTTCAGCGCAACAGCGCCCTCGATGGATGCACGAGCTCTCTCGTCATCCGGCCGGACGTCGACCAAGGTGATCGCATCGTTCTCAAGGCGTTCACTCAATTCGGCCACTGACATCTGATGCACCGGTGCGGGCGCTTCGGGCAGATTGATGGTCAGCCCTTCTCCCTCGACGGTGGAGACCCAATCGATCACGGCGCCTTGGGCGCGTTGCGCCGATGCCAGGTCGAACAACAGGTTGATGCCATTGCACTCAACGCTGATTTCATGGCCTTGCGCCGGTGCGAGGTTGAATTGGGATTGCCAATTTCCATCAATGCTGAAATGCAACCCGATACCTTCATGGCCCTGCATGGCTTCAACGATTTTTTCAGCCGCTGCATCGGTAATGGTGATTTCGGGTGGACTCATGTCTGGTTTATTCAGGCCAAGACATTCGTGGAGTTCTCCGTTGTTGAACATCTGGGCAACGATGTCGCAGCCCCCGACCAACTCGCCGTCGATATAGAGTTGGGGACTGGTTGGCCAGTTGCCGAAGACCTTGATGCCTTCCCGGATGTCAGGGTCCTGAAGGACGTCAATGCTCATGTACGCGGGCAACAAGCTGTCGAGCAATCCGGCGGTCTTGGCGGAAAAACCGCACATGGGTTGTTGTGGTGTTCCTTTCATGAACAACACAACGCGGTCCTGGTTAAGGTATCCCTGGATTTTTTCTCGAGTGGCGTCGCTCAAAGTCATGGCATTCATCCGTAATAAAGTGTAATGGCTTAAAGATGGGGGACGTTATGAATACTATCAAGACGGCCCGAAAATGGCACTGAATCAGGGTGCTTCAAATTCTTCGCCATAATCGATAGTGATTTCCTCCCCGGCCCGGATCGCTCTGCTCGCATAAAGGGACGGCCCATCCATTTCAGCATTGGGCGCGTTGGAGTGATTGAGAAAACGAAGCAGGTTGTTGCCGTCAATTCCTAACCAATCACCCGGCTTGTCTCCCTCTACCCACAACACATGCATGCCATTTTCCTCGGTGGGTATGCCCTCGTAATCGCCAATGTATACACCTGTTTCTATAGGGCGCTTGGCGAACAATCCCAAACCGTGTATCCCGGATTGGTCAACGTAGACGCCAGGCACGGATGACCACTCAGACATGATCAGGAATGCCTCGTTCCGGAACCAGGATACGAAGGTCAGCGTCGCAGAGAATTCGGCCGGGATATGCGAAACCGCCCGGTCCCACCGGGTCTGCCCGCAGCGCTTCGTGAATGTCCCCGAGGCCTTCGGGGCTCAGGGGGTAGTAATTTTGCTGGTGCCCGTCAATGACCCTGCTGATGGCCAGCACGCCGAGCGGTTCAGCGCTGTGTTCCGTGATCTCGGAGACATCGGCAGAACAGGTATTGCTGGAAGATTCGACGAGATAAGTTCCTTGCAGCGGCTCTGCTTGTCCGGCTTGATACTGGATCACGGGGATCGAATGGGCCTGCAAAGTGGCGAGGTATTGTCGATATTCAATGGTCCAGGCGGCGTAGGCTTCGGCCAGCTCCGATGCGCTTGCCTGCAGTTTTTTTCCATCGCCACTATGGGCCCAATAATCAAAGGTTTCAAAATGGGTCTGAACGCAGCCGTTGCCGAATTCGAAAGCATGCCTTTGTGTTCCCCGTACGGGGACGATGTCATCCGTTTCTTCCAGTGCCGCAAAAATGAGGCGCCACAGAGATTCAAACCCGAAATGCCCCAGCTGCAGTTTGAGCATCGCCAACAGGTCGGTCAGGGTCATGAACCGAGCATGGTTGAGCTCGATTCCAAATTGCGCAGTGATTGATTTGGCCGAATGGGCGGAGAGCTGACCCTGCTCGAGGAAACGATGTTCCATATCGTCCTCGAGGACGGCCATGACTTCCGCTGGACCCTCAACGCACAGTGGAAGAATTTGCAGGATGGCTGGTGGTGTCGAAGGGTCAGACTCCAGCCGGGGCTCGGGATGGGATTCGTCCTTGGGGTCTACCGCGACCCGAAGGCGTTTGGAATCGCTCGTGCGCGAGTGTTCTATGCGTTCTGACAAAGCCGCAAAAATCGGGTATCCGGGGCGCAAGACCTGTGTCTGGTCGAACAGTGAGCTGGCCATCGCCAGATCGCATGGCTCGATTTCCGGGAACACGTTCGCGAGATCGGTCGCGAGGTGGGCAAGCAATTGTTCCGCTGCGCTCTTGGAAAGCACGCGCGGTTCATCAGGACGCTCGCCGCGGTAGCGGCTCGGGTCCGATTCAATGGTGACCAAAAGCGGAATGGAACGGCGCATGCTCCCCGGAGATCCGAAACGATCAGCAGCTTACGCAATGGATGCGCTGGATTTCCATGCTGGCGTCGGTCAAAGCAAGGAGAAGGGTGACTTCGATCCGCCCTCTCTGGAGCGCCCGGCGCGCCGGCGTCGCCGCATGCGGGAGTGCAGCTGCTTGCGCCGCTCCTCGAGCCAGCTTTCCCGGTCGATTTCGCTTGAGTCGTTACCACGGCGGCAGTTCTCAGCAGCGCGGAATACCACGAAATCCCGATAGGCCTGGATTTCATGTTTCAGTTCACGCGAGACGATCTCGACAATAATGGCATCGTCCAAAAATCCGAGTCCGGGGATGTTGTCAGGAATCAGGTCGTCTGACTCACTGAAGTAGGCCAGTGCGTTCAGGATTCGCTGGCGGTCTTCGTCTTCCATGCCCCACGCTTTATCGAGGACCATGCCGATAAGGGTTTCCAGGTGGTTCATTCGGTCCCTTATAAAATTCGAAGTTTCGCAGCGATTGACCATTTCAAGCACATCGCTGGCGTTACGTATGATCTCTTCGCTCGAGAGGTTTGAGGCGGCGTCGCGTGCGTGATCGAGAACCTGTTTGAAATGCTCCAGATCGGACCGGCTCAGATTAAAGGTGATTTTCATGCTCATGGCATGCTCCGCGGCTGGGGGCGAGAGCAGTAGACTAACGCTGCGGCTCTGGCCCGTCAAACTTGTTGGCAGGCTCAGATCCCGGGGATTATCTAAACTGTCCTGACCGACCCGGGACAGGATACAAACGACCCTCGGCATTAAACTTGAGCACCCCGTCCTCGGCGCTGACCGCATCACCCTCGATGGTATAGGCAAGGCTGGTGATGTCTCCGCGTTCCAGTGCCTTGAGCCGTTCTGCGCCAACCGGGTCCATGCTGAGACTGAAAAGCGAGTTCTCGGCGCCTGATGCGCTGATGGAGAGCATAAATTGATCGCTGTAGCGGGCAAGTTCGACCTCTTCCAAGGTCAGCGTAAACTGCATCGAGGTCAGATCCAGCGGCACCTCGTTCGCGTTTCGTAACAGCAGGCCCAGCTCAATCTGCGATTCAATCGTCTGCAAGGACTGAATGGAAACGAGAGGTGGTTTGCCTCGAATCAGGCGCGGCGCGCATGCCAGGAGCAGGCTGAGGGCGACGCAGGCCACCATCAGCCGGCAGGTTTGGGTTCTATTCGGACTCATCGCTTGGGCGGGTCTCCTTGTGGCCGTGTTGCAATGACTGCATGCGTGCGTGACATTCTACGCCATGCAAAGGCAATTCGTGCAGCAGGGTGAGTTTAGGCGCCATGTCATGGCAAAGCGCCAGAGCCTCGGGACAATGCCTGCTAAAGGCACATCCCCGGCTCGCCCTGAGCAATTGCCACGGTGTCACCGGGTCGAGACGATTCGAGGCCTCAGGATCAGGTTCGGACACGGCGGCGAGCAAAGATCGCGTGTATGGATGCGCGGCCTGATGAAAAAGCCGCTCCGCGGTGGCTTGCTCGACCAACCGCCCCGATAACATCACGCCGACGCGATCTGCCAGTTGCCGAATGACCGCGAGATCATGCGAAACGAGCAGGAACGCGATACCTTTCTCCGCGCGCAATGATCGGATCAGTTCCATCACCTGAGCCTGAACGGATACGTCAAGAGCAGAGACAGCTTCGTCGGCGATGATCAGGTCAGGGTCCGCCAAAACCGCGCGGGCGATGCATATTCTCTGTTGCTGACCGGTCGAGAGTTGATGCGGCCAAGCTGCCATTGCAGAGGCATCGAGACCCACCGCATGCAATGCCTGGAGGCAACGATCCCGGCGTTCATTTTTCCTGCCGATTCTGAAATGATCGAGGGGTTCCGTCAGGGTGTGCTCGATCGTGCGACGTGGGCTCAAAGCGGTTCCCGAATCCTGGAAGACCAATTGAATGCGGCGGCGAGCCTGCATATCGTCGGCTCCTCGCAGTGAGCGGTAATCCTTTCCCTGCCATTCGATGTGCCCATGGGTGGGATTCAGAAGTCTTGCCAGCAGGCGCGTCAGTGTGCTTTTCCCTGAGCCTGATTCGCCGGCTATACCGAAAATCTCCCCTGCATTGATTTCGAAGCTGACATCACTCACGGCCGGATGGCTGGCGCCTCTGCGCTGCCTGGACCTGGATTTCTCCTTGTAGCTGAACCCGAGTTGATGGGCTCGCAGCAAAGGCTTTTGTGTGCGCTGGCTCATAGCGGGTGATGGCACGCGAATGAGCGGCCTTCGTGGTCTTCAAGGGCAGGCACCATGTGGTGGCAGCTCGAGGATCGGTGTGGGCAACGCGGAGCAAACGCGCAGCCATCCTGTTGTTCTGCAGCTGAAGGCAATTGACCCGGGATCGGCAATGCTAGCGCTCCGGAAAGGCGCGGCACGGCCTTGATCAGGCCGGCGCTGTAAGGATGACGGGGCCGCCTGAAAAACTCCCGGTAGCTGCATTGCTCCACTGCTTTTCCGCAATACATGATCAATATTCGGTCACAGGCTTTTGCGACAACGCCAAGGTCATGACTGATGAGCAGCATGGCGGTGCCCTGTTTTTGGCGCAAGGTGTCGAGTCGCGAAAGCACCCACTGTTGCGTGGTCACATCCAGCGCTGTTGTCGGCTCATCCGCGATCAGGACGTTGGGTCTGACAGCTATTGCCATGGCGATCATGACGAGTTGCCGCATGCCACCTGAGAGTGTTCCGGGATAGGATTGGAAAGTGTCTTCAGGTTCAGGGAAACCCGCTTCTGACAGGGCATCGAGTGCCGCTTTTTGGGCCTCGGCTTGCGTCGACCCCAGGCGTCGGCGAATTGCGCGGGTCAATTGCCAGCCCACTGTGAACAGGGGATCCAATGCGGTAGCGGGCTCCTGGAAGATCATCGCCAGCCCCCGTCGGTTGGCGGCCACTCGCGGCGAAGAGTTCAGCCCGGAAATGCTGAGCGATCGCCAGTTCAGCTTGACCCTGCGTGCGTCGAGCAGTCCCATGATGGCTCTGGCAGTCACCGACTTCCCGCAACCCGATTCGCCCACCAGGGCAAGGCACTCGCCGGCCTGCAGGTCCAGGTCCAGAGAGTTCACCGCCGGTGGGCTTGTCCCGAACCGTACCGAAAGGCCACGCAATGACAGGACTGGGCTCACGCGTTTTCTCCCCTCAGATCGAACATCTCCTGCAAAGCGTCTCCCAGCACATTGAGCGCAAGCAGCAATACAAACAAAAATCCGGAAGCTGCGATGAAATTGGCAAAATGGCCGGACAGGACCTCCTGAGTGCTTTCTGCAAGCATCACGCCCCAACTCACACTGTCTTTGCGCCCGAGACCAAGAAAACTCAGAATCACCTCCGTTTTAATGGCTGCGACAAAGACCAGCGTCGCCTGGACCAGGAGAATATGAGCGGTATTGGGCAGGACATGGCGGAGGATGATCTTTCCTGTTGGCAAGCCAATTGCACGCGCTGCTGTCACGAACTCGCGTTCCCTGATTCTAATGACCTCTCCACGAACGAGGCGAGCAGTGCCGGTCCAGAACGTTACGATCATGCCGATATGCATGGCCCAGGCACTGCCTTGCATCGCGTAGGCCACTGCGGCCACAAAGAGGTAGAAGGGAATTGAGTCGAGCACGCCCATAACCCAAAGGATCAGCTCATCGGCTGCCCGTTGGCTGAACCAGCCGCTCAGGCCGCCCAGCACAGCGCCCAGCAAGGTTGCGGACAGACTGACAATGACGCCCACTTCGAAAGC
This sequence comes from Candidatus Nitrosopumilus sp., assembly GCA_964225175.1. Classification (GTDB taxonomy): domain Bacteria; phylum Pseudomonadota; class Gammaproteobacteria; order Xanthomonadales; family SZUA-36; genus WTJD01. The sequence goes on from CAXQNK010000070.1 coordinate 19,189, forward strand.
TGTATAGGCACTGAAAATTGTACGGTTAAAAATGTCCTGACCGATCCGGTTGGTGCCAAACCAATGATCGGGACCCGGTGCCGCCCAGCTTTCGGGCCCGGTATTGGCCCAGTCCTGTCCGATGATTCCGAGGAGTGCGGCTACAGCCATGCCTCCGAATACTGCGAGGATGAACATTCCCGCAATGGCTGATGGCCGCTTTTTGAGTCGGCCCCAGACTCGCGCGTGACCGCCTGGCATATTCTGCGATGGGGTGTATCTCATGATGCCCGCACCGCAGGATCAATTTGTCGGTAGATGAGGTCCATGGCGAACTGCACCATGATCAGCATGATTGCCGTGAGGCTGACGACCGCCTTGAGAACGGGCTGGTCGCCACCGGTGATCGCATCGAAAGTCACTTTGCCGATCCCGGGTATGCCGAAAAAACTCTCCAGCAGCAAGCTGCCGGTAATGATAATGAGCGGAACTGAAAACAGGAGCCGGGTCAGAATCGGAGCGAGGCTGTTTTTAAGGACATGGGTGAGCAGTAGCGCGATGGGCCCTGCGCCGTAGGCTCGTGCGGTCAGGACATGGTCCCGGGCAAGTTCCTCGATGACGAGAGCCCGGTAAAAACGGGTGTTGTAGCCGACAGTAACGAGAATCAGTGAAAGCGTTGGAACCGCGACGTAGTGCAGGTAGGAGCCCATGTCGTGAACATCCCATCCGCGCGTTGGGAACAGGTTGAATCCCCACGGTGTGCAGAGAATCACCTGCAGGAGGATGACGGTGACCAGAAAACTGAGGCTCATTCCCGCCACCGAAACCGTGGTCACCACGCGATCAATCCACTGGTCACGGTGCCAGGCGGCGTACATGCCCAGAATCCACCCCAGCAGGTTGCCTAGCAGGAATCCTGGAAGCACGAGGGCAACGGTCACCGGCAGTGTGCGCGAAATCAGTCGACTGACTGGCTCTCCCGTTGCGTCGGAGTGTCCCAGCTCCAGCGTGGTCAGTTCGCCCAGAAAGTCGATATAACGCGCCAGAAAGGGGCGGTCATAACCCAGTTGATGCCGGATTTCCGCCAATTGCTGCTCAGTCGGGTTTTTCCCGGCAGACAGATAAGTTCTGTCCGGCCCGTGATACACCATCAGGAAGAAGCTGATCAGCGTCACCCCGAGAACGAGTGGAATTGCAGTCAACGCCTTCCTGACGATGTATGCGAGCAGGTTCATTGGTCGGCAGTCTTTGCCCCGCTGGAATCAACGAAACGAAGGAAATAACCGCCTACGAAAGAGCGGTCCGGGAGCATGGTGAATTGTTTGCTCCAAAGCAGTACCAGGGTGCGACTTAACCCGGTGATGCTGACACAATCATCAATCAGCATCTGGTTCATCGTTTGATACAGATGGGTGCGCTCGGGGGACGCACTCATCGGCGCCGCTTTTCTGAAGAGTTCGTCAAAGTGCGGATTGGCGTAATTTGCAGAATTGGCACCCGGCGCTGCGTTTGGCCCATAAAACAGTTGCATAATATTTTCTGCATCCGGATAGTCCATGGTCCAGCTGGTTGTGATGAGCATGACCTCGTTGCGAGAGTAGGCGGCGTAGTACTCCGCAAAGCTGGCGAAGGTCAGCGGCTGAATTTTCCCCCGTGGGTAGCCGATCGCCTCCATGAACCCCCGGAACTGTTCGAACATCTGGCGTTCCGTCACGCTCGACGGGAACCCGTATTCCAGTATGGGCAACGTTTCGGGTGTCCAGCCATTAGCCTCAATTAAGCGCTGTGCGCCCGCGGGGTCGAATGATGCTGCCTGGGCGGTGCCACTGGTGTCGAATTCGGGCACGGTGGGTGGCAGGACGCCCGAAAAAATCTCCCCGATTCCGGAAAAAAAGGTGTTATTGCGTCGCTGCCAGTCAAACCCCTGGATGATCGCGCAGCGAAGGGCCCGGTTTCTCTGTTCACGATCCGGTTCCTCGCTGTAGCCCAGGTGGGGATTGGTGAGATTGAAGTTGGTATAGACCAGGCCGGATTCCTGTTCGGCCGCGAGATGATAATCCGCACTGAATTCAGGCGCGAGCAAAGGCGGGCGACGTTGTTCAAGGACCTGGTCGAATTGGGCTGCGGGCGTCTTGATGAAATGGACGTCCCCAGAGCGCAGGGCGTTCCATCGCGCTGCATCTTCAGTGATGAATTCGATATCGATGCGTTCCATGAAGGGCGGGTGACGACCTTCCAGCGACTGCAGCCCGAACTGCCCCTGGCGCCCGGGGTCATACCCTTCGCCCGCGAGTTTGAACGGCTCCTTCCGAAAATCGGGGTTACGATCCAGTACAGCACGTGCACTGTCGATGCTCCTCAGTTTGAACGGACCGCTGCCCACCGGGTGAATTGAAAATTCTTCGCCGTAGTATTCGACTGCCTCGCGAGGCACCAGGGCCGCAAAGCCTTGCGCCAGCGTGTGAACAAGTTGAGGGAAGGGCATGTTGAGTTCAATGCGAATGGTGTGCTCATCCAATGCTCGCACGCCATCAACCTCGCGGTCGTAGTCCGCCCCGGCCGCCTTCCAGTCTGTCATTCCCTTAAAGCGCCCCTGCCAGAGCCATCCGCCTTCTGCCAGGGTGCCCGGGTCAAAATGACGCTTGATCGAATACACGAAATCATGGGCAGTGACTTCACGTCCGCGCCCGTCGGGAAAAGCCGGGTCATCAATGAAGCGAGTGCCCGGCTTGAGGCGAATGGTGTAAATCTGTCCATCGGCGGAGATCTCGGGTAAAGACTCTGCGAGGTTCGGGGTCAGCTCATAAGGCCGACTCAGGTAGCGGTACCGGTATAGCGTGTCGTACAGGTTAACGGCGAGGAATTTGCTGTACACAGAACTCGCCCGTGCGGGATCCAGTGAGCCTGGGACCCCGTCCATGGCATGGCGGTAGACTGCTGGAGCACTAAGCTCGCTGGGCGTGTTTTCCGTTCCGCAGCCGACCAGTGCACAACAGACCACAACAAGAATGCGCCACAGATGCAAAGACTTTGCTCCCTGCACAATAATCAACAGGCGATCAGCTTAGCCCACTGTAAACCGCGGTAACAAGCAGACAGGGAAAACAGGACCCTACCTTACTCAGGCAGGTCGATGTCTTCGAGGTAGAGGTCGTAGTCCAGGAGCGGCGGATCGCCATCGTAGATTTTATACTCGCGGTTCTGCAGCCATGCATCCCTGACCATCACGTAGGGGTCATAAGCTTCGCGAATGGCATCATCCTGGTCCAGGAACTTGGCACGTGTCTGAATGAGGTCAGTCACCAGTGGCCAGTAGATGTGATCTTCCCGCGCCACCCATGAGACAGGGTGATAGTAACCATAGATACTGCGACCGAACAGATCGCGCACCGTCAATGGTCCGAAAATGGGCACCACGAGATAGCGGCTGTTGCGATAACCCCAGGCCGCCAGGGTTTGTCCGAAATCCTCGTCGTATTGCGGGATGCCCATGTCGCTCGCGACGTCGAAGAACCCGAGCAACCCTGCCGTCGTATTGACAAGGAATCGGCCTGTGGACTGTCCGCTTTGCCTGAATTTCCCTTGCAACAGCTGGTTAAACACGGTGACCGGGAAATTGAGATTTCTGAAAAAATTGCTCACCCCCCGCTGGAATGGGTCCGGCATGACCTTGTCATAGGCCACTGCGACGGGTCGCATGAAGTGTTCATCCAGGGATGAATTGAAGGCGTGTACCTTCCGGTTGAAGCCCTCCCAGGGGTCACGTTCCGGATCGGTGTAACGGTTTTGAGTTCCCGCGCAGCCCAGCATGAAGACGCAAAGGACCAGCGGCAGCCAGCGAACGGGCCGGAAATTCACCGGTCCGGTGCCTGTTGCCCGGCCTGAGCCGGGTTGTCCTGTAGCAGTTCGCTTGCTTCACACAAGGCGGCAAGCCGTGCGAGATCCGCGGGCGCATGGCTGATATTCAGGGATTTGCCACTGCGACGGGCACGGCTGATCAGTTCCAGAAGGAAGGCCAGGCCTGCGCTGTCAATGCGCCCGGCACCGGACAAATCGATGGTTGCGGGCGGGCCCGCGGTGTTCCACCTCGAATCAATGGCTCTGAGTTGATCTGCAACGGTGTTGAGCGTCAGGTCAGTTTCAATATGAATCGTGTCATCCATGATCACTCACCTCGTCTTCGATCAGTCCTGCAGGACCAGGTCTCCGCTGGCGAGCCTCTGAATGACTGCATCCAGTCCGTTTGCCTCCACCTCGGGCATGATCTGGCTTCGGTAGGTTGATACGTAAGAAATACCTTCAATGATGACATCAAAAACTTTCCAACCCTCATCGGTATTGCGAAAGACATAATCTACCGGCGCAAATCCTCCTGTGTCGAGACGCACCCGTGTCCTGACACGGGTAGCGCGCTCATTGAGATCACCGCGCAGTGGCAAGACCTCGAGCTGTTCACGGCTGCGAAATCGCATCAAGCCCGCGGAATAGCGGTCCACGAGGCGTGCTGTCATGACCTCAGTGAAGGAGTGGATTTGTTCGCTGCTCGCTCCGCGGCCGGCCCTACCGAGTATCAACCGGGCCGAGTACTCCATGTCCAGTAAGGGCAGGAGATCAGTCCGAACCACCTGGGACAGCAGCTGGGGTTCGGCTTCATAGGCTGAATGGTTGGCATCGATCTGGCTCAGAATCTTACCCGCGGTGTCCTCCACGAGTTGATCTGGCGAAGTCGCCATCGACCAGCAGGGCGCAGCCAGCAGCGCGGCGCAGGTTGCCAGGAGGCCTTTGAGCGAAGAAGTGCGTGGCATGGTTCAGTCCTCCGAGTTTCCCGAAGCCTGGGAGTTGAACAGGTATTTCGAAACCAACTGTTCAAGGACAACGGCAGGCTGGGTCACGAACAATTCATCGCCCTGCTTGAGGACCTCAAATGAGCCGCCCGGTTCAATTCCGATGTAGCGGTCACCGAGAACCCCACTGGTCAGAATCGCTGCACTGGAGTCATCAGGGATTTCATCGAACCTTGAATCAATCCGCATGGTGACGATCGCTTCAAACGTGACTGGATCGAGCTCAACGGATTCAATTAAGCCGACCATCACGCCGCCAATTTTCACGGGCGCACGCGCCTTCAGTTCGGCAACATTCGTGAATCGCGCGCTGATGGTGTAGGGGTCTTCGCCAATTTCCTGGCCATAATTTGTCGCCTTTGTGGCCAGCCACAACAGGGCGGCTATTCCCAGCATCAGGAAGATGCCCGAGGCCAACTCAACTTTGTAATTCGCTCGCATAGTTTTTTCCGTTTCCCAAGGGCGGTCTCAAATCTGTCAGGTGAAATAGGACGTCAGAATGAAATCAAAAATCAAAATCAGCACGGAGCTCAAAACGACCGTGTTGGTTGTTGCTGTTCCGACGCCCGCACCCGTCGGCTTCGCGCTGTACCCATAATATACCGCGATCAAACTGACCAGGCCGCCAAATACAACACTCTTGTACACTCCACCGAGATAATCTTTTTCAAAGTAAACGCCGGACTGAAGCTTGCTCCAGAAAATCCCGGCATCAAGGCCCATCACTCCTATCGAAAAGACGACTGCGCCAAGGATAGCCAGCGCATTGAACATGGCGGTCAGCAACGGCACCGAAAGCAGTCCTGCGACGAAACGTGGTAAAGCAATCCGTTGTATTGGATCAATCGCCATGAGTTCCATGGCGTCTATTTGTCCGGTTGCGCGCATTAACCCGATTTCAGCCGCGACGGCGGTGCCAGCCCGGCCTGCAAACAGGAGCGCCGTCAACACGGGTCCGAGTTCACGGAACAGGGATTTCCCAACCAGCAAGCTGACTTGGTCGGAGGCGCCGAACTGCTCGAGCGCGTTGATGGCCTGCAGCGCCAGGACCATGCCCACGAAGAATCCGCAGATCATGATGATGATCAGGGAGCGCGCGCCCACCAGGTAAGTTTGCTGGAGAGAACTGACCAGCAGGGTTGCGCTGGGTCGGACAGAGCTCAGCATGCGTAACAGGAACAAGCCGATTTGCCCGGTGTGAGCGATCGGTTTCAAAAAATCATTTTTGGATGAGGGTTCGGTCATGGGCTCAGTCGAGCAGGTTCCAGTTGGCGCCCGGGGTCTGAAAATGAAAAGCGATTGGACCATCGATCTGACCGTTCATGAACTGCTGAACCGCCGGGTTCTGGCTGCTGAGAAGCTCGTCTGGTGGCCCCTCGCCCGCAATTTTGGCGCCGGCAATAATGTAGCAATAGTCCACGAGTTGCTGCATTTGCCGGACATTATGCGTAACGATGATGCTGGTCAGTCCGAGCGCATCATTGGTCTCTCTCATGAGTCGACTGATGGTCGAGATTGCGATGGGGTCCAGACCTGACATCGGCTCGTCGTACAGCACAATCGAGGGGTCCATGACGACGGCACGAGCCAGCGCGACCCTCCTGGCCATCCCCCCGGACAGCTCGAAAGGCATCAGTTCTTCAGTGCCGCCGAGTCCAACGGCATGCAGCTTGACCATGACCAGCCTGCGGATGAGTGACTCAGGCAGTTTCGTGTGCTCGCGCAACGGCGTTGCGACATTTTCGAATACAGTCAGGTCGGTGAACAGTGCGCCGTTTTGCAGAAGAACACCGACGCTCTTGCGGAATTTGCGCAGCGCCCGATCGGATAAGGCGGATATTTCCTGTCCGTCGATTTCAATGCTGCCCTGATGGGGTCGAAGTTGCCCGGTCATCAGCCTGAGAATGGTGGTTTTGCCGACACCGCTCGGCCCCATGATGGCTACGACACTGCCCCTTGGGATGTCCATGTTCACGTCATCAAGAATCACACGCTCGCCCCGACGAAACGTCAGGGAGCGTATACGAATGACAGAATCTGTGGGAGTGCTGGCCATGCCTGTTTCCGGTCACTGGGCAACGAATCGTTATTGCGGTGATTCCGTCGACCCGTCTCCAGTGTTGATTGTAGTATGAATGGGGGCGAAACGGGTTTAGACAAGGCACAAAAAAGCAGGGGAGGCTTGCGCCTCCCCTGCCGGTGAAAGTATCGGAACTCCGCTTATGGTGGACTGCAGATCCGCCTTGGCCTTTCCAACTTCACCTGGCTCCGCATTCGTTCTGCCCTTCGGTTGCCAGCTGCGAGTCTTTCTCCCGCCTTTCTTTATCGACGCCGGAGCGTCTATCTCAAGGGATCGCGCTTCCCTCTCGAGTCACCCTCTTTGGTACGGCCGCTTCTTTTGGCAGAACCCGGCCGGGGTGACGCGACCTGTACCATTCGGCCGCATTCCGTCTTTCTTCGCCCTACTGCTTTCCGGCGGGTCGGCCTTCAGCAGCCTCGCATTCCTTCCTTTCCCGGTCTTACGACCGTTCTTGGTTTTCCTGCTCGCTTGGCCCGGAGGCCAGTGGCTTCGTCTAACGGGAAGTTCAGATTACGCCTGCTTTAGCTCGCTGTCAAAGCCCAGTTAGGTCTGGTTTTTCAGCTCCGATATGAGTAGGTGCAACCAAGTTTCTGAATACAAAGAAAACCGTTAAATTCCGCCTCATTTTATTTTGCGATAAAGCGAATAGAACTGCTCAAAATTAAACCAATCAATGGAATTCTGAGAGCAGGTAAAGTATCGCTGTGAGCAGCAAGCTGCTGTGCAGCACACCCTTCACCGTGGTCAACGGCCCCGTTTTTCCAAAGATGCCATTGAGTTCGAGCGCCGCAATCAGGCCAAAAATTAACGCCAGGGCGATCACCTGTACCTCCTGCACAGGAACGGCGATGCTTCCGAGATGAACGGAAGAGGCCATGAAAAACAGCATGGGCACTGAGAACAGCGTGTTGGTGCGTGACGCCAGTCCCGCTTTTGCGAGTGCAGCGCCGGCTTCGGGCAGTGCCTCACCCCCTTCGGCCACGCGCTTTGTGGAGGCAATCACGATTTTCTGGTTCGGCCAGATGATCAGCCAGACATTAAGGAACATCAGCGTGCCGAGTACCGCGCCGATGGTGATGCCCAGTCCGGTCAGGTGCTTGAGATAAATCAGCAGTGCCCCACTCAGGAACGTGAACATGGCACCCCAACGGAACCACCAAAGAGCATTGGGCGCGAGTTTCTGAAGCACATCAGATTTGGCGGCTGGGTCGGCTTCCTTGAAATATTCCCCCTGTACGAAGTTGAAATAATACAGCAGGCCAATCCATGTGACGCCTGCAAAAAGGTGGACCCAGCGCAAAAGAAACCAAACGCCCTGTTCGTTGAGTAAGGTCAGCTCCATAGTTTTTCTCCCTAAATGAGTGTCCGCGATCAAATGACTTCGCGACAGCGTATAGGTTACTCCACTTGACGCTAATTCTGAAGGTTCAGCGCGGGTTCGACGGCTTATTTCACTGATCATGACCGGCTGGAGCGTGACGGCTCGCCTGATCCTGTGGCGCGACGGCGTTTTAAACAGGTGGCGGTGTCATTCGCGATGAAGAGCGGTGCATAATATAGAGCCTGATTGTTCATGGCATCGTGTAGGGAGCGCGGTCTGCATGATTCACAATCCGCAAAACCACCCAGGCACCCCGGGCAGCGACTCAAGGCCATTCGGTTATGGGCAGCCCATCGATGCCATTGTTCTTGCGGGCACGCATACCAACCCGCGTCGCCTCATTGCAGGGCGCAACAAGGCGTTTTTGGAGTTTGCGGAAAAGCCCCTCGTTCGGCATGTGGTCGATGCCTTGCTGGATGCGAAAACGATCGACCACGTATTCGTCGTCGGACCGGCTGAGACGCTGGAACAGGCTCTTGAGAACTCTTCTGCCCGCGTGCGGGTGGTACAGCAAGTTGGACGATTGTTGGCCAATGCGTGGGCTGCAATCTATGCATCGGAAGACAGGCACACCGGCGAAGCGTCCGCAGTGACGCGCGCCCGCCCGCTGCTGGTCATCTCATGCGATTTGCCCTTGATCTCCGGAATGGCAATCGATGATTTCGTTCATCGATGTGCCCTGGAGGACCAGGCGAGTGAACGGCCGTTTGCCCTGATGGTGGGGGTGGTCGATGAACCGGGCGTAGCGCCTTTCCACACCAGTGACAGCGGTGAGGGCATTGAGCGGCCTTTTGTCGAGTCAGCCTTCGGAAGATTACGCCTCGCCAACCTGTATGTTTCCAGGCCGCGGCAGCTCGCCCATCAGGAATTCCTGCAAACCGGTTTCTCTTACCGCAAGGCAAAGGACTGGCGGAACGTTTTTCAATTGGCCTTGAGCCTGTTCCGGCAGCATGGTGGATTCGCCGCGGCGTGGCTGACGGTGCGCTTGCAACTGACCCAGTGGGCAAGAAAAATCAGGCCCGACTGGTATCGGCGCATGCGAGCGGGCAATACGAGGGCAAAATTGGAACGCAGCACGGGTAACGTATTGGGCGGGCTTTGTCGAATCATCACGACGCCCTATGGAGGCCTCAGCCTCGACGTGGACGATTCAGAGGATTTTCGTATCCTGCAGGCACGGTATTCGGACTGGCTGGAAATTCACCATGCCATGGACCGGCAATGCCTGGATCAGGAGCCTGAATGAATGCGGGCGGTGGTCGCGACTAAAGCAGTGCCAGCGACAACTGCGGCCAGGCGGCAATAAGGACCACGGAGAGCAGCAGGAATAAAAACCAGGGCAAAGTGGCCAGGTACAGCGAAGTGACCGAACGATCGAAACGGTAGCTGGCAATAAACAGGTTGAGGCCGACCGGTGGCGTGATGTAGCCCAGTTGCATGGTTGCCAGGAATACGATCCCAAGGTGAACCGGGTGAATGCCGAACTGGTGCGCGATGGGCAGAATCAGCGGCACCACCAGGACAATCGCTGAAAACACATCCAAAATAGCGCCAAGCACGAGCAGAAACAGCAGCAGTAGCACAAGGAATCCCGTCTGGCTTCCGACGTAAGCACTGATCCAGCTCAGCAGCTGCTGGGGGACGCCCGAGTCGATCATCAGGTTGGTAGACGCCAGCGAAACCCCGAGAATCATTAGAATTCCACCGACGAGAATCATCGACTCACGCATGATCCTGGGCAGATCCCGCCACGACACCTCACGCAGGATCAGCACATCAACGAGCAATACGTAGATGGCCGTCACGGCGGCGGCCTCGGAAATCGCAAAATAGCCTGAATAGATGCCACCAAGCACGACGATCGGCAGTGGTATTTCCCAAGCCGCGGCCCGGGCCGCGAGACTCACCTCGCGCAGGGAGAAATCACCCAGCGGGATTCGAATCGCCCGGTTCTTCCAGACACTGTAGGCCGAGAGAAGAACCAGCATCAGGAATCCCGGCAACACACCTGCGAGGAACAGGTCCTCGATTGATACCTCGGCGACGACGCCATAGAGAATGAGGGGCAGTGAAGGGGCAAACAACAGCCCGAGGCTGCCCGCTGAGGTGATCAGGCCAAGGTTGAAGCGCTCCGGGTAGCCGGCTTGTTGCATGGCCGGAAAGAGCAGAGCCCCCAGCGCGATGATCGTGACGCCGGAGGCGCCGGTGAAGGCTGTGAAGAATGCACAGGCGAACAGGGCCACGATGGCCAGCCCGGCGGGCATCCAGCCCAGCAGGGCCCGCGTCAGGCGAACAAGGCGATCGGGCGCCTGGCTTTCACTCAGCAGGTAACCTGCAAAAGTGAACAGGGGTATCGCTAACAGAATCGGCATTTCGGCGATCCCGAAAAACTCGATCGCAATCACCTGCAAATCGATTTCCTGCTGCCAAAATCCGTACAGGGCACTGGCGCCAATGATGGCGAACAACGGCGCACCCAGCAGTGCCAGTATTACGAGCAGAGGTGCGAGCAGGCTCATGTCCGTGGTGCACCGCGAAGCGCCCGCATAAAATCACGGCAGGTGAACAGGAAATAGCGATAAGCGATCAGGCCGAACCCCAGCGGCAGTACCGACTGCAGGAACCAGGCAGGCACCTGGCCCATCAGGACATCGCCAAATTCATAGGACGTGCGCACAAACGCGAATGAATATGAGGTAATCAAGGCGCACACCGCAGTCGTGAACAAGTGTGTGAGCGCCTGGACGAGGCAACGGGCGCGCGGCGGCAACAATCGGTCAAGCACAGCGATGCTGATGTGCTTGTTCTGGCGACTCGCTGCTACCGCCCCAGCCAGTGCGAGCCAGAGCACGAGCAGCCGCAGTAATTCATCGGTCCAGGGGAAGCCCATGTCGAAAATATTGCGCAACACGATTTGACCGGCCGCGAGGAGAATCATCCCGCCGAGCAACAGCACCAGGATAACGTCCTCGAGCGTCTGGCCCAATCGCCCAAGGCGTTGCAGTATCCCGGTCGACTCACTCACTGGCTGGTTGGTGTCTCGCGGTGACCCTGAATCAGCTTGATCATCTCGTCCATCATGGACTGGCTCACTCGGCCGCTCCTGGCCAGCTCGAAGTTAGAACTGACTACCTTCTCTCGCCAGCGCAGCGCCTCGTCGGGTGATGTCCTAACCAGTTTCAGGCCAGCGTCCTCCAGGGCCTTGAACGCCGCCTTGTCGTCAGCGATGCTGGTTTCATCCAATCTCTTGTAGGCTGCGTTCATCACCTCCCGCACGACGCCCTGGTCGGCCTCCGCAAGCCGGGAGAAGAATTTCGCTTCAATGATCAGCGCACCGTAAACATAAGCCAGCGGGATGTCCGTGATGTACTTGAGCTTGGTATGCAATTGCAGCACGACAGCACCCATCGGAGACATGCTGACACTGTCTAGCAACTCCGTCTGCAAGCCGGTGAGCACGTCGGTGAGCGGCATTGAAACCGGTGAGATGCCCAGCGCCTGAAAGGCGCCGTAGGCGACCTCGTTGCCTTCCTGGACCCAGGTCTTCTGACGACTCATATCTTCGAGTGTCCCCACGGGGGTATTCGACATCAGGTAAACGAACCCGGCGCCGGCGAAGCCAAAGTTGACTTTGCCGGCTTCCTCGAGCTGTTGGCGAAGCGGGTCATCCAGCCGGGACCGCACGAAGTTGACCTCGTCGATGTCGCGGAACATCATCGGCAGCGCATAGATTTCGGCTGCAGGCGAGAAATCTCCCAGTTCTCCGGACGTAAAGGTGGCGCCATGAAGTTGGCCGATTCGGATTTTGCGCTTGATCTGATTGTCATTGCCCTGCACACCGCCGCCATAGAAACGAAACTTGACCCGACCCTCGGTACTGGTCTCGATGGTCTTGGCCGCGGCCCTCATCTCCACCATCCAGACAGACCCCTCCGGCGCCAGAGAGGCAATTTTCAGGGTCTGGGCCGATGCGTTCGTCGCAGCGAACAGTCCCAGGAATATCAGGGTTAACAATCTAAAGTCAGGCATGAGGTCGTCCTTGGCGCTCAGAAATAGTCATCAGCGGAATCGAGCAGCGCTCGGGCGTCGCGCTGCGCCAGCGTGTTGAAAAGCGTGAGACCGGGCTGCCTCGGATTCGCTTCGAGCACTTCGGCGAGCAAACGGTCGTGCAGTTCCCGGTCATACAGCGTTCGGGCGTAGAATCGGGCGAAATCAACCTTGATGGAGAGGTTGAGGCCCCGGGTCAGTTCTATGGCCCGCTCGTAGTGCGCCCGGCCCTTGTCGAACTGCCCTCCGAGTGCGGGCGGTCGGAGCGTATTGAGCACGCCGAGGTAGTGTTCGATGTCCGCCACCCGGTCGCCCGGGCCTGTTGCCAGTACATGCAGGAACGTTGCCTCGGTCTTGGGCAGATCGGCCAGGGCAGACCAGTCGGCGCTGTGTGCCTGGATATAGGCGAGGGAAGAGAGCCCGAGGGTGAACAATGTCGGCGCACCCTCCGTGTCGGTGCGGGACAGTATTCGCTCAAAATCCTCGAAGGGTTGATCCCACATTCCGCAGGTATCTGGGGTGACCACGCACATGGCTTGCTGTGCATAGTTGAACGACCGGGAGGTCAATCGTCGAGCGCGTTCAGGGTCAGAGACGAACACGATGCCATAAGCGGCATATAGTTCTGCGGCCGAGGAGAGCATTGCGGCGTCCTTCGGCGCATCGTGCACGAAAGAGTCCATCATCAGCAAATAGGCTGGCGCTCCGTCCCGGACGGTCTCGGGATCGTCCTGGTTCAGAATGGCTGCGCTGAGGTTAGCGGCCATGCCGCTGGTCGCGCTCGAAACGAGCACGGTGCACGCGCTCTGAAACAGGGTGACTAGCGATGCAGCGATCAGGACCTTGACAGTTGTTCTAGGCACTTTGAAATTTTGTTGAAAACGGAACACGCGGGCAATTATAGCCTGTACAATTACGCTCCATTCGAACGAATTTCAGGTTATCTGATGAAACGTTTAAATCCACTGGATCTGTTCGAGCTCGGTGCCAGGCTGAGTGAAGAGGAACAGCTTGTTCGTGACACGGTCGCCCGCTTTACCGATGAACAGGTTTTGCCCATTATCGGAGAGTGCTTTGAGCACTCCCGGTTCCCGGATGAGCTCATTCCTCAAATAGCAGACATGGGCCTGCTGGGCAGCTCCATCGAAGGTTATGACTGCGCGGGCCTTAACAGCATCTGTTATGGGCTGATCTGCCAGGAGCTGGAACGTGGTGACAGCGGCCTGCGCAGTTTCGTGTCGGTTCAGTCCAGCCTGGTCATGTTTCCCCTTTACAGCTATGGCTCCGACCGGCAGAAAGAGGAGTGGCTGCCGAGACTGGCCCGTGGCGAGGCCATCGGCTGCTTCGGTTTGACAGAGGCGCACGGCGGTTCCGATCCGGGCAACATGAAAACGCATGCCCGCAGAGACGGGGATGACTGGGTGATCAACGGTTCGAAAATGTGGATCACCAATGGATCCATTGCTGACGTTGCCGTGGTCTGGGCGATGACTGATGAGGGTGTGCGCGGTTTCCTGGTTGAAAAAGGCACACCAGGCTTCGATGCGCCAAAGATCGAGCATAAGTTTTCTCTGCGTGCGTCGATTACCAGTTCCCTGTTTTTCGATAACGTCCGGGTGCCAGGCACGGCAGTGCTTCCCGGCGTTGTCGGCCTGCGCGGTCCGTTGAGCTGCCTGACCCAGGCGCGCTATGGCATCAGCTGGGGCGCCATAGGGGCCGCCCAGGCCTGTTTGCGTGAATTGCTGGACTATACCGAGAGCCGCGAACTGTTTGGCCGCCCTCTGCGTGACAACCAGGCGGTCCAGCTTCGGTTGGCGGACATGGCGCGGCGAATCACGACAGCCCAACTGCTCAGCCTCGAGCTGGGTAAGTTGAAAGACGCGGGCGATCTGCACCCCACGCAGGTTTCCCTGGCCAAGTGGAACAACGTTCGCATGGCCATGGATATCGCCCGGGATTGCCGTGACCTGCTCGGTGGCGCAGGAATCAGTATCGAGTACTCACCGATTCGCCACATGCTGAATCTTGAAAGCGTGATTACTTACGAGGGTACCGAAACCATTCACCAGTTGGTCGTGGGCAAGGAACTTACGGGCGTGTCCGCTTTTTAAGCGGGAGTGCCGCTTGGCCACGCATTGTCGGTATCCGCACCTGGGCAAGACCGGTTCGTTGGTCGTGGTTGGGCTGGTTTATGTCGCCGCGCTGATCCTGGGCGTGCAGGCGGCTGGTCTCTGGCCGGCGCTCAACCCAGTCGGATGGGCGCTCGTTGTTGATGTTGTTGCCACGTTGGTCGTATTCATGTTCAGCGCCTGGTACCGCAATGCCAGTGTTTACGACCCCTACTGGAGCGTTGCTCCGATCCTGATCGTCGTTTACTGGTCGTTCGCGGGTGAAATCCGTAATGCGGTGCCATTACGGCAAGGGCTGGTGATCCTGCTGGTCTGGGCCTGGGGCCTGAGGTTGACATGGAACTGGATTGCGAGGTGGCGCGGCCTGGGCGACGAGGATTGGCGCTATACGCGCCTTCGACAACGCAGTGGTCGTGCGTACCCATTGGTGAACCTGGCTGGCATACACCTCATGCCGACGGTCCTGGTGTTCCTGGGCTGCCTGCCGCTCTGGGCCGCGGTCGCTGATTCGGTTCAGGATTTGAATTGGCTCGACGGGGTTGCCTGCGTAGTCACTTCGGCGGCGATCTGGCTTGAATGGCGAGCGGACCGGGAATTGCGCCAACACCGTGAGCGCTCTGGGGTCGGCGTTCTTGATACGGGACTGTGGGCCCGATTCAGGCATCCGAATTATCTCGGCGAGATCATTTTCTGGTGGGGCCTTTATCTCTTCGCGCTGGCGGCGAACCCGGACTTGTGGTGGAGCATTATCGGCGCTTTATCGATCACTGCACTGTTTGTATTCGTAAGCATCCCCATGATGGATAAGCGCATGGCAGGGCGGACGAGCAAGCCCTGAATCACTTTTTTGATACGCCTGCCTGTGTTGCAGGCGGTGATGGTTTTTCGTGGGTGCTTCGTACATTGCCCCAATTTTTTAAAAAGCGCAGTGCTCCTTGTGCTGATGCTGTTCCCCACATTTGTTCTTGCCCAGGCGGTTCCCGCGCCCGGTTTGACCAGGAACTGAATGGGTATTGCGGCCCTGTTGGTTTTTGTCTTCGCTTTCTGCCCTGGGCATTGCCGCGCATCAAGTCTGTGATGCATGGTATTCGCGGGTTTTACTAAATTTGCGACAAGCTTTTGCGTGCCGGGTGGGATTCCGGGATGCTCTCGCATGGCGTGATACTTTGTGTGGGTGGACTGGGCGCGTTCGCTTCCCTGGCGGCTGGCGCGGATTTCATGTTCTCCTGCCAGTGGGCTGAGTCTTCAGCCCGCGGCGAATTCCCGGGCGTACTTACGCCATTCCTGGACGTGGGCCTGGTTGGACGTCGCTGATTTCCGGAACAGGCCGATCAGTGAGCGTCCTCCCTGTTCATCAACGATCTGGTTGAAGTCGTGAATGATGGGCACCCACCTGCCGTTGACTTTGCGCACCAGCATGTCCTGGTAGCCCAGTTCCAGGTTTTTTAAATCCGCCTCGTCGGCATATCTGGCGACTGACTCGATGGCTTCGAGCGCAGAGGTCGGTACGGCTTTGGCGGCTTCCGCCACTCGGGTCAGTGGCACGCCTTCTATGAATTCCTGTAAAAAGCTGACCGACTGCTTGCCATCGTGGCCGAAGACCATGATGGGTTTGGCGCTGTAGGGCAGCAATTCCGGTACCTTGCGGAATTTACGATTGCGTGCCATTTCATACACCGCAATATTGACGTCATGCTTTTTCCGGTATTCGGCAACCACCTCCCGGCGATAAACCTTCAGGGCGAGGGTCTGGCCCCGATAGCGCACCTTGAAAACGACGGAGCAGCTGCCTTCGCCGGCGACTTCGAGCAGTTCGATATCATCGGGGAGGGACACTGTGCCCAATTCGTCAACAGCGGCGGCAACGGCCGGAGATTGTTCAGACATGCTATCGGTCTCCATCCTTAGGTTTCGATGCTGCCAAGGATAGAACAGCCGCAGGTTTGTGACCAGCCATTCGAACCATTAAAAATTTAAAAGCCCGGTCAGATTGCGGCTGCGATTCATGACCGTCCGGGGGCGCCTCCTTCGCCAGTTCTCAAGGAAATTCATTTCGAACGCTTGTCAATGACGAGTGCACTTGTGAAGATAGAGCCGAGCAGCCCAACCCTTGAGCAAAGCATGAGTGGACAGGTGAGATGTACCCTATCGACGCCCGTATCGTGGCTTATCGCGGGTTTGACATGCCTGGCGCTGACGGCCTGTCATCGACAGCTTGAACAGCATGCGCAATGGCTCGTCTTCGGAACTCTGGTCGAGGTAAAGCTGTGGGGCGCCACCGCCGAGGAGGCTGAGACGGCATTTGCCGGCCTGCAACGCCGGTTCCAGGAAATGCACGAGGACCTGCATGCCTGGGAACATGGCCTGCTGACTGAGATCAATAAGGCCTTTGCCCAGGGCCAGGCCGCGCGGTCGAATCAACAGGTCAATGCGTTGCTCCGTCGCTCTCAGGAATACGAGAGATTGAGCGTGGGGCGATTCAATCCTGCTATTGGGGCGGTGATCGAGGCCTGGGGGTTTCATACCTCGGAATTCCCCATTCTTGCGCCCCCGCCGGAACGCGGGCGCGTGGAATCGATACTCATGCAATCACCCTCAACGCTGGATATCCGGATTGATGGCGAGTACGTGGAAAGTAGTAATCCAGCAGTACAGCTGGATTTTGGGGGAATTGCCAAGGGTTATGCGGTGGACCTTGCGATCGAATTTCTCAATGCGCGGGGCATTGAGCACGCCATGGTCAATGCCGGCGGAGACCTGCGGGCGATGGGCCAGCGCGGCGGGCGCAGTTGGCGCGTTGCCGTGCGACGACCCAAGGGCGGCATTGTCGGGACGGTAGAGGTTCGCGACGACGAGGCCTTTTTTACTTCCGGAAATTACGAGCGTTTCAAGCAGGATGGCGACCAGAGGTTTCCGCATATCCTCGATCCGCGCACGGGCTGGGCCGTGGAAGGCCTGGCGTCGGTGACGGTGGTGAGCGCCACCGGACTGCATGCCGATGCGGCGGCCACTGCACTCGTCGTGGCTGGCCCGGATGACTGGCCTGAAGTGGCTGGAGCGCTGGGTGTCGAGAGCGTGTTGGTCATTGACGAAGACGGTGAGATTTACCTTACGCCCGCCATGGCGGAACGGGTGCAATGGGTGGAACAGGTTCATCCTAAAATGGTGAGAACCGTACCTTGATAAGGTGACTCGCGCCCGGGTGCATCGGCACCTCACTGACCTGCGTGGTGCTAGCATGAGGGACATTCTTTCATTCCAGTCACACTGGGAGCAGCGGTCTATTGGGATCAGGTAAGCCGACATCGCTGGATATTGCCTTCCGGGCGGGCGTCTCCCAATCTACGGTTTCGAGAGCCCTGCGTGACAGTCCGCTGGTCAATGAAAATACCCGCGAGCGCATCAAGAAAATCGCATTGGAGTTGAACTACAAGGCGGATCACAGCGCCGCCGTTTTGCGCTCGCAAAGAAGCCGGACGATTGCGCTGCTCTTGTTTGAAGACCCTACCAGTGATGATTCGCGTATCAATCCTTTCTTTCTCGCCATGCTCAGCAGCATCACCCGGGTCGCTGATCTGAGTGGCTATGACGTGCTGATATCCTTTCAGCGCCTGGACGACGACTGGCACACCGAATACCAGATGCGGAACCGGGCCGATGGCATCATCCTGCTCGGTTATGGCGACTACTTGGCCTATCGGGCGAAGCTCGATCGCCTGATTGAGAGCGGTGCTCATTTTGTGCTCTGGGGACCCCCGGTAGGAGGTAATGGTGGTTACTCGGTATCCAGTGACAATGTGCTGGGCGGGCATGAGGCCACCGCGCACCTGCTGGGCCTGGGTCGTGAGCGTATCGCATTTCTGGGCGAGGCATCATTGCGCGCGCCAGAATTCGAGCAGCGATACCGGGGTTATGTTCAAGCGCACTACGAAGCCGGGTTGAGCGCAGATGATAGCTTGCGGGTCGATGCCGAGAGCAGCGAAGCATCCGGCGTTAACGCGGTGAATCAACTGATGGAGCGAAACTGCACCTTTGATGCCATCGTTGCGGCCAGTGATTTGATCGCGATCGGTGCGATCAGGGCTCTGCAGGAACGGGGCTTCAAGGTGCCCGAGGACGTCGGGGTGGTTGGTTACGACGACATCCATGCAGCGGCCTATTTCAACCCGGGGCTGACCACGATCAGGCAAGACACGCAAGCCGCCGGTAAACGCCTGGTCGAGCATCTGCTTGGCATGATCCATGGTGAGCCATCGACACCGGAATTGCTTCGTCCAGCGCTGGTCATTCGCTCATCCTGCGGAAGCAGGTAATGCGTCTCTGACGCTGCACGGTCCGTCCCGGTCGTGGGTGGAATTCATCAGGACCGGCTCGTGCAGTTCGTGCCTGTGAGCGAGGTCTTCACCTGTTTTCAGGATACTGACCCGGCTGCCGTCATGGTGGCGTTCGACAAGAATCAAGATGCGGTGGAACTCGAGTTCTATCGAATTACAGAGCGGCTGAGCACTGTGGACGCGGACCTTGACGTCATCAGCGGCGAGCGCATTGCCTTGGGCGATAAGCCGCGCATTTCCAGGCGCGAGGTGCGGTTGCTCGAAATACGCTAGACGGTTAGTACTTGCCGCCAGGGCTTGCTGGCGTCTGCTGCGCCATGGTCTGCTCGTTGAACAGGTGGGTGATCAGATTGTAGCGAACGCCCCGTGTTGTCTCCTGGACCTCGTGGAGCAGCGACGAGGAGAACACCAAAGCTGTCCCCGGTTCTCCCCGGTATCTGTGTGCATTGAATTCCCGGAACACCACCTCACCACCCTCGTAGTCGTCATTGAGATTCATAGAGAGTGCAAATCGCCGATAGGCGGTCTCCGGGCCCGTGTTGTCCCGATGTCCCATGGGGTGGCCACCGCGTTTGCCCACGTAACGGGCGATATGCAGTGATTCACGACGGTTGACCTCGAATGCAAAGGCTTTCTTGATCAGAGGATTAATCCGGCTGCCGATGCGCTCGGTGAGAAATTCCAGCATGCCCGGCTCCTGGATCATGTGGTCCACCCGATCCTGGCGATCGTGCTCGTAGATGGGCATCTTGTAGTCGCCTTGTTGGGCCTGTCGGTCGTCTTCGCTGACGACAAATGGCCCGCCCGATTCAAAGGCCTTGATCAGTTGTGCGCATTCCTCTCGGGACAAGACGTTCGGGATGATGAGCACCGGGGCATGCACTGGAAACCAGCGTGAATCCTCAGTTGCTTTCATTTGATCTATCTGCTGCATGATTGTATCCAGTGAGTCTTCCAGTTGATCCAGGCCATCGAACCATGACCGAATTTGCCGAAGCGGTGTCATCAGGACGAGCCGGAAGGACTCGCGGTCGCCCTTGTGGAGGCCATAGCTGGCCAGGACCTGGCCGCTGCAGTCCCCAAGTACAGGCCAGATAAACCCTGATTGGTGCTTGAGTCTCCAGTTGCGCCGGGCATCGCTGTCCGCACTGACAGCGAGCACGGTGGCGTGGAGATCCATGAGCGCGTTCATGCGGCCCGCAATCTGCTTGAGCAGGGCCTTAGCGCGCTCATCCGATACCGTGTCAAAAATCGCAAGCAGCAATGGTTTTCCGGACAAGTGGTCGTTGTTGAGATCAAGCAGGCGGCCCTCCTCATCGCGAATTGAGAATCCGCTGGCGATCGCACCATGCTCAAGCGCTTGAACATGCCGGCGCACGCTGTCTGCAGCCAGTTCATAGGTGGGTTTATTGGCAACGGTCATCGATATCAGTTGATGCTTTTGATTGAGATGCCGCAGGTCAAGAGACGGTGTCCACTGCTGCGCAAGTTCGCCATCTCACACCCGTTCAGTCATGCCTTCATGGGGAAGGATTGCCCGGGTTGAACTGCCCATTTCGTCCAGTCGTTCCCTGCAAAACACGAGTTTTTGCGCAATGTCCTCATCGGTCTGATCAGGATCATGGTGATGAATCCACAGGCGCTCTGCGTCAGCGAGGTGGGCCAGCCGGCACACTTGGCTCAGTGCGGAATGCCCCCAGTGAACATGCTTCACATACTGCTCGTCGAAATAAGTGCTGTCATGAATCAGTACATTGGTGCCTCGGCAGAAGTCCGCGAGTCGCTCCATGAACTCTTCGTCAGCATGTTCCGAATCAGGTAGGTACAGCTCGTTGTCGGTGATATAGCACAGCGATCGTCCGTGCAGGTCAATACGATAGCCAAGGCAATTGCCGGGATGCTTGAGCAGCATGGTTTTGACCGTCACCTCGCCCAGCTGGAATTCTTCCTCCGAGAGCTCATGGAAACGGATGTGAGCGCTGAATTCCCTGATCGTGGCTGGAAAATGCGTGCCGTCCATTTGCCCGGTCAATAAGTTCTCCAGGCTCAGTTCTTCCTGCGCAGAGCCGAAAATTTGAATTTCGTTACCCGGCATGTACAAGGGTGCGAAAAAGGGAAAACCGTGAATATGATCCCAGTGAGGGTGCGTAATCAACAAATCCAAATCGAAGCGGTTCGGTGAGGAATTCAATAATGCATTGCTGAGCCCCTTGATGCCGGTGCCGGCATCAAGGACGATGTGACGATTGGTCGACAATTGCACCGAGTAGCAGGATGTGTTGCCACCGAACTCGATGTAGCCCTCCTGCGGCATGGGCAGAGTTCCACGCACACCCCATGCAGACAATTTCAGGCAACCCAAATCGTCCATGATGGCGTCGAAGCGCTCGAGACTGAACGGCTTGACGATGTATCCGTCCGCTCCCATGCGCATCGCTTTCTCGCGGTCCGCCTCATAGGCTTTGGTGGATACCATGATGATGGTTGTCTTCTCGAATTTCTGATCGCTGCGGATCTTCTTGCACAGCTCGAAACCATTGATAAACGGCATCATGATGTCAAGGATCACCACATCCGGATTGAGCTCGGCCAGCCGACCCAGAGTTTCACGCGCATCAATCACGGTTTCGACGTGATGGCCGCCCGGCTCGAGTTGACGCTGGGCATACTCAAGCGCGATTGCGCTGTCATCAACCAGCAAGATGTTATAACCCCCGGGAATCATGACCATATTATAGATCTATTGGGAGTCAAATCGATATCCGGGCTTGGCAGTTCAGGGTAGTCGTCGCGCTTGATCGGTGGCGGACCCAGTTGTGCGGGCTGAAAAAGCCAGACCCTGTTTGGCGGCGGAAAGGTCATCTTCCGCGTCGACTGGGCCACAAGATTGAGCCACGGGGCGATGCATACGTATTCAGGGTGAACCAAATTAAATAAATCGCCCGAAACCGGTTATACTAGAATAGTAAGCGCTTACATTTTATCTTGGCGCGAGTGGCCTGGCAATTAAAGAGCCCTTCTCAGGCCAGGTGCGCTGCGCGCCCCAGGAGGGTTGTGAATACGATTACATGCCCTCGTTATGACACGTGGGGACCACCAACCTCGCTTGCTCGAACATCATCAGACCGCAGGGTATCAGGAACAAAGTGAAAACCTCCCGACAAAAATTGTTGATTGGGGATATTGGTGGAACCAATGCCCGGTTTGCGCTGGTCTCGCCTCGGGCGCGTGCCTGGGAGTTTGAAACGATTATGTCTTGCGCCGATTATGAGTCCGCAGAAGACGCCATATCCGACTATTTGTCGCAGGTGGGCGCTGGCGCACCTCCCGTGATCTGTCTTGCGGTTGCTGGCCCTGTCATCGACCAGAGTGTCCGATTCACGAATAACCATTGGGTGACAGACGCGGCAGGGCTTGCAGAACGCTTTCCCGCGACCCACGTGCGGCTACTGAATGATTTCGAGGCGATTGCGTACTCTTTGCCCCTGCTCGATCCATCCGATCTCGTCACCATTGGCCTTGAAAAGCCGGCCTTGGAAATAAAGAGCGATTTCACCGTGGCTGTGCTTGGGCCAGGCACCGGGCTTGGCGTTGCGGGCCTGATAGGGCGCTCGGGGCAACACATTGCGGTGGTTTCCGAGGGTGGACACGTTGGCTTTGCGCCTGAAAACCAGATGCAACTGGAAGTCCTGCGCGTGCTGCGTGAACGGTTTGACCGCGTGTCCGATGAGCGGCTTCTGTGTGGCCCTGGTCTCGAAAACATCTATTGGGCAGTGCAGAAAATCCATGGCGAACGAGGCACCCGCATCAGTGCCCGCGAGATTTTTGAGTCTGCGCTTGAAAACAGGAACGTCTATGCGTCTGAGAGCCTGAAATTGTTTTACGAGGTGCTCGGACAGGCTGCGGGAAACATTGCCTTGTCCCTGAGTGCGCACGATGGCGTGTATCTTGGCGGAGGTATCCTGAAGCGTTATCCGGAGACACTTCGTTCTTCGGCATTTCGCTCTGGATTTGAAAACAAGGGGCGCTATCGCGCCTTGATGGAACAGATACCCACGCACCTGATTAAGCACCCCCAGCCGGGGCTGCTGGGAGCGGCCCAGATTGCCCAGCAACTCTTCAGGACTGGTGGGTAGAGGCTCGTCGGACGATGTTTATTACCGCCCATTCCAGCCTGCCCAGCCAGCGCGCCGCTGGTGTTGGAATGCACTTTACTTCCTTACCTGGCCGGTTCGGCATTGGGGACATTGGCTCCTGCGCGTTGGGTTTTCTCGACACGCTGGTGCAAATGGGGATGCGGGTCTGGCAGTTTTTGCCCACAGGGCCCACGGCCTATGGTGATTCTCCTTACCAGCCCCTGTCCGCGTTCGCGGGTAATGAAAACTTGATCGGAATCACACCTCTGGTTCACGAAGGGCTGCTGCGGCCCAATGAGATCGAAGCGCTTGGTGAAATGCCGCGTGACATCGTCGATTACGGTCGGCTTGTTCCAATAAAAAATGAATTGCTCGCGATGGCTGCGCAAAGGTTTGAGCGACTTGCGGGTGTGGGCTTAAAGCAGCGATTCGACGACTTTCTTGAACACTACGACTCAGCATGGCTGGACGATTACGCGGTATTCAGGATACTCAAGACCGCTCATGGTGAACGTCCCTGGTCGAAGTGGGATCCGATGTTTGTCCATCGTGAAGCTCGCGCGATCGCGCAGTTCAGGCAACGTCACAATACGGCCATTCAGCGCGTAAAAGTCTTGCAATTTTTGTTCTGGCATCAATGGCAAACCTTGCATGCGCAAGCAAGAGATCGAGGAATTTTCTTGTTCGCGGACATGCCCTTTTATATCGCGCTCGACAGCTCTGATGCCTGGGCCCATCCCGAGATGCTGAGGGTGGATGGGGAGGGCAGGCCCTCCGAGGTCGCCGGCGTGCCACCGGATTATTTCAGCGCAGATGGCCAGCTCTGGGGTAATCCGGTTTACGACTGGGCTTTCCATGAGGAACAGGGTTTCCAGTGGTGGATAGAGCGTTTACGCTATGCAGCGCACATGTCAGATTTGGTGCGGATCGACCACTTCCGCGGGTTTGAGGCCTACTGGTCCGTTCAATTTGGTGCCCGGACGGCGCGCGAGGGCAGCTGGCGGCCCGGACCCGGGGAGAAACTGTTCGACGCCCTGGCCGAGGCCATGCAAGACCTGCCCATCGTCGCGGAAGACCTGGGCGTGATCACGCCAGAAGTTGACAAGCTCAGGAAACGCTACGGGATACCGGGCATGGTGGTCTTACAATTCGAAGTCAGTGATCCGGATTTCAGTGTTGAGCATATCGATGAGAACAGCGTGTGTTACACGGGTACGCATGACAACGACACCACCCTGGGTTGGTTCCGGGGAGGTCATGGAGACACCCGGAGCCCGGCCGAGGTGGCTGCCACTCAATCGGCCGCGCTGAATGCCACGCAAGGTAGGGATGAGAGCATTCATCTCGACATGATTCGCCTGGCGTTTTCAACGCCCTCGAGGCTGGCCATCGCCCCGATGCAGGACTATCTCGGACTGGGCTCAGAATCTCGGTTTAACATTCCAGGCACCACCGGGGACAACTGGCGCTGGCGGGTCAGGAGCAATCAGCTCAATGAACCATTTTTCGACCAGATTCACGCCATGGTGACGGACGCCGGGCGGCGTTAAACTAGCGGTCAAACCTTGCCGGAAGCCCATGCCAATGACCAACGACTCAGCAATTGATTTTGGCCGTCATGTCAGCCGACTGACCCGTTCAACGTTGGCTTTGGTGCTCGCCGGCGGACAGGGTTCACGCCTGTACGAGCTGACGCGGTGGCGCGCCAAGCCAGCGGTCTATTTTGGGGGCAAACTGCGCATCATTGATTTCCCGCTGTCCAACTGCATCAATTCGGGGATTCGTCGTATTGGGGTGCTGACTCAATATAAGGCGCACTCCCTGATCAGACACCTCGTGCGTGGCTGGACCTCTGCCGCGTTTCATTCCGCCGAGCGCGAGTTCATCGAGATACTCCCGGCATCCCAGCGCGTCGGTGGAGAGTGGTACCAGGGAACGGCCGACGCCGTTTACCAAAACCTGGACATCATCCGCACCCACAAGCCGGAGCAGGTCCTCGTCCTGGCGGGGGATCATGTCTACAAGATGGACTATGGGCCGCTGCTCGCATTTCACCGCGAGAATCATGCCGATATGACCGTGTGTTGCATTCCAGTACCCATCGAGGAAGCGGCAGGTCAGCTGGGCGTCATGAGCGTCGACGAGTCGGGAAGAATTACCGGTTTCGCGGAAAAACCGGAGCACCCCTCACCGATTCCTGGCAAGCCGGGCTATTGCATGGCCTCCATGGGGAACTATGTTTTCAACACGGGGTTTCTCTACGAGCAGGTGATTAAAGACGCTGACAATCCGAGCTCGGACCGGGATTTTGGCAAGAACATCATTCCCTCCATTATCCAAAATTACCGGGTGTACGCTTATCCATTTCGCGGAATCAACGAAAAAGAGGGTGCCTATTGGCGTGATGTCGGCACCCTGGATGCGTTCTGGGAAGCCAATCAGGAACTGGTGGAGGTGCACCCTCAGCTCGATCTGTATGATCGGGATTGGCCCATCTACACCGCTCAGGTTCAGTTGCCCGGCGCCAAGATGGTTTTCGAAGAGCCCGGTCGCTGCGGTGCGGCCTACAACTCGATTATTTCGGCTGGGTGCATCATTTCAGGCGGTACGGTCAGGCATTCCCTGTTGTTCTCCAACTGTCGCGTGAATTCGCAGGCGCAGGTCGAAGATAGCGTCATTTTGCCGAGTTGTGAGATCGGGCGAGGGGCGCGCTTGCGCAACGTCATCATGGACCGTGGCACGCAGATCGACGCGGGCGACGAAATAGGCTTTGACGCCGAAGCAGACCGCGCCCGTGGTTTCCGGGTCACCTCACAGGGTCGCACCCTGGTCACGCCCGATATGTTGGGTCAGTACCTGCACCATACCCGTTGAGCAGCCCAACCCCACCATGGTTTTCGAGGATTGTCCTTTCGTATGTTGATCTGGATGGCAGCAGCTGAAAACGGCGCATTGCGCGGTGGCAAAGTGGGGGGCATCGGCGATGTGCTCCGGGAGTTGCCGCTGGCACTGGTAGAGGAAGGACATGAAGTCTCGGTGTTCTCTCCCGCCTATGGTCGATTTCACCTTGAAGCGAGAAGCCGCCGGGTGGGCACGGCTGAATTTGATTTTTCCGGTCGCCGGCGGCGCGCAGCCGTTTATCGGCTCGATGCAGCGCACTCCGGCATTCGCCACTTCGTGATCGAACATCAATTGATGACGGTAGGTCAGCCGGGACGAATTTACCATGACGACGGCCCGGATAACCCGTTCGCGACAGATGCAGCCCGATTCGCCTTTTTCTCAGCGGCGCTTGCCGCCTGGATTGAACGGACGGACGAGCCACCCGACGTGCTGCACCTGCACGACTGGCATACAGCGCCCGTGCTGATGTTGCGCCGTTACCAGGTTCATCAGCGGCGGCTTAGGAGCACGCACTGTGTGTTCACTATCCATAACCTGTCTTACCAGGGCTTGCGCCCATTGAAGGGCCATGCCTCTTCGCTGGAGACCTGGTTTCCCACCCTGAAATATTCTCGCCGCGATGTTGGAGACGTGCGATACAGGGATTGTTTCAACCCCATGGCTGTGGCCATACGAATGGCTGATCGAATCAACACGGTCTCACCGGGCTATGCCCGGGAAATCCTGCGTTCGAGTGATTCATCGCATGGGTTCATCGGCGGCGAAGGGCTGGAGAAAGAACTACAGGACGCGGACCGCGATCAACGCCTGCTCGGCATTCTGAATGGCTGTGATTACGGCAGGAAACGACCTCAAGGCCAGTCCTGGAAACGCATGCTCGAGGCGATTGGCGCCGAGGCCAGCAGCTTTCGCAACGCGAAACAGGTGCGTGAGACCTTGGAAAGCTGGCCCCGTCGCCGGCCGGGTACCGTGATGCTCAGTATCGGGCGGGTGACCGACCAGAAGATTGCCCTGCTGCTTGCGCCGCTGGAATCGGGCCAGACGGCGCTGGAAGAGCTGCTGCTGAAGCACCGAGACGAGGGCGTTGTCATCATCCTCGGCAGCGGTGATCGGGTCATGGAACAGCAACTCGAGCGCATTGCCGAGGCGCATGAAAGTTTCCTGTTCCTGTGTGGTTACACGGAGGCTCTTCCCGAGATGTTGTACGCCAGCTGCGACCTGTTTCTGATGCCCAGCACTTTCGAGCCCTGCGGGATCAGCCAGTTGCTGGCCATGCGTGCCGGGCAACCCGTGGTCGCTCATGCAGTGGGGGGATTGCGTGACACCATCGAGGATGGCGTGACGGGCTTTCTTTTCGGCGGCTCGAGCACTCGCGCACAGGCCCGCCAGTTCCTAGCCGTGACGGCAAAAGCCCTTGAGTGCAGGAAACACGACGCAGCGCAATGGCAGAGTATTTGCGATGCTGCAGCGGGGCAACGATTCACCTGGGCAGCGGCCGCCCAACGTTACGCGGATGAACTCTATGCCCACTGAAGTGCCCATAACCGTACTCGATGAGCTGGCGGCAGGACGCTGCCCGGATCCCTTTGCCTGGCTCGGCGTGCACGGCGGCAAACGGGGACGGGTGGTACGAACTGTTCAACCCCAGGCCGATGTTGTGAATCTTCTGGATCGCGAGGGCAGGAGGCTCGCCAACATGGAGAGAATCCACCCGGATGGAGTTTTTGAAGCGCAGCTGCCCGGTCGCCTTCGCAGTTACCGATTCGGCATCGAGGAAGCTGGCCATCGATACGCACTGGAGGATGCCTACCGATTCGGTTCCAGTCTTGGTGACCTCGACCTCTACCTGTTGACCGAAGGATCCCATGAGCAGATTTATCGAAAGCTCGGGGCGCAGATCATCTCCAGACAGGGGGTGAAGGGCACCTGCTTCGCGGTTTGGGCACCCAATGCCTCCAGGGTCAGCGTCATTGGCGAATTCAATGGCTGGGATGGCCGTCGCCACGTGATGCGGCTGCACCCGGGCAGTGGAATATGGGAGATTTTCATCCCGGCGGTTGGGCCGGGCGATCACTACAAGTTCGAACTCCTGGATTGCGAAGGAAAACTGCTGCCGCTCAAGACGGATCCGATGGCTCATTTTTTCGAAGCGCCGCCGGGGAACGCGTCGATCGTCTATCAAAGCAATTATCGCTGGCGAGATCGAGACTGGATGGGGCAGAGAGAGGTCCCGGGCGCCCTGGATCGGCCCATCAGCGTTTACGAGGTGCACCTTGGTTCCTGGCGACGTCACCCGGAACAGGGCAACCGCCCTCTGACTTATCGTGAACTGGCCGTTGACCTGGTGGATTATGTCAGTGAGATGGGATACACCCACGTGGAGTTTCTGCCGGTCACCGAACATCCGTTCGATGGCTCCTGGGGCTACCAGCCCATTGGGATGTATGCGCCCACGCAGCGCTTCGGTGAGCCAGATGATTTCCGCTATCTCGTCGACTGCCTCCACCTGGCCGGGGTAGGTGTCATCATGGACTGGGTGCCCGCGCATTTCCCCCGCGACGAACATGGTCTCGGCCAGTTCGACGGCACTGCGCTCTACGAGCACGCAGATCCGCGCAAAGGAGCGCATGCAGATTGGGGCACGCTGATTTTCAATTATGGCCGGCGCGAAGTGGTCAATTATCTTATTGGCAGTGCCTTGTACTGGATCGAGGAATTCCATATCGACGGTTTGCGTGTCGATGCTGTCGCCTCAATGCTGTATCTCGATTATTCGCGCAAGGACGGGGAGTGGGTGCCCAATGAATTTGGCGGCAATGAAAACCTGGAGGCGGTTGAATTCCTGAAGCGACTGAACGTGATCGTCCACGGTCGTGGCGCGACTTGCCACGCCGAGGAGTCGACAGCCTGGCCGGCTGTTTCAAGGCCTACCGAGTCGGGCGGGCTGGGGTTCACCTACAAATGGAACATGGGTTGGATGCATGACACCTTGTCCTACATGCGCGAAGAACCGATTCATCGCAAATATCATCATGACAAGATGACCTTCGGGCTGGTCTATGCTTTCAACGAAAATTTCATCCTGCCGCTGTCACATGATGAAGTGGTGCACGGCAAGAGGTCCTTGCTGGGGCGCATGCCGGGTGACGATTGGCAGCGCTTTGCCAATCTCAGGGCTTACTACGGTTTCATGTATGGTCACCCCGGGAAGAAGTTGCTGTTCATGGGCGGCGATATCGCGCAGCCCGGTGAATGGAACCACGACGCCTCTCTCGACTGGCACCTGACCGAATTCCCGGCCCATCGTGGGGTGCAATCCCTGGTCAGGGATCTGAACCGGGCCTATGTCAGCACGCCGGCCCTGCATCAGCAGGACTGCGACTCGGCCGGATTCGAATGGATCGACTGGGGCGACCGCGATCAGAGCATCTATTCCTGGCTTCGGTTTGGCACCGAGGGCCAGTGCGCGCTCTGTGTGAGCAACCTGACGCCCGTGGTGCGTCACGAGCATGCGTTCGGTGTGCCCTTTCCGGGCCGTTATCGTGAGCTGATCAACACTGACCGGGCCGAATATGGGGGCAGCGACGTGTGTCATGGTGGGGTGGTGACCAGCGTTCAGGAATCTCACCATGGCCGTCCCAATGCGGTACGCCTGACCTTACCCCCTCTGGCTACCCTTATTTTGCAATATGAACCATGAGAGTGAAGACGTGAAACAAAAGTCCGATCACAGCAACGGCGCCGTCGCCGAGGGAAGCGCGCAGCACATCGAATTGCTGCAGGCACCGCCCCTGGGCATGACTGCTGATGCCCTGCTGTCAGATCTCAATCACTATTACTCCTGCACCCTTGGCCGGCGGACGGTCAGCCGCAACTCGCCCTTCCTGTACGAGGCCCTGGTCTACGCGACCCGTGATCGTCTCATGGAGAGATGGAATCGGACCAACACACTGGTGGAGGGGCAGGGTAAACGGCGTGCTTACTATCTCTCCATGGAATACCTCATGGGCCGCTTGCTGCGCAACGCACTGCTCAGTCTCGACATCGAGGAGACGGCCAATGAGGCACTCGAGCGTATTGGCGTAACCCTGGAAGAATTGGCGAGCGTTGAGCATGACACGGGTCTTGGAAATGGCGGTTTGGGACGTCTGGCCGCATGCTTCCTTGATTCCTGCGCAACGCTTGGCTTGCCCGTCGTGGGCTATGGCCTGCGGTATCAATACGGCATGTTCAGGCAGCACTTCGAGCAGGGCTTCCAGATCGAGGAGCCCGATGTCTGGCTGAGAGATGGTTTTCCCTGGGAAATCCGCCGTTCGGATCTCGCCCGAACGATCCGCTTCGGCGGCAAGGTCACCCACGAGCGGGATGCAGCGGGCCACTCGCGCCATGGTTGGGAGGCCGATGAGCAGGTGCTGGCGATCCCGTATGACATCCCCATTCCAGGCTACCGCAATGGCGTGGTAAACACTCTTCGCCTGTGGTCTGCAGCGGCGACCGACGCGTTCAATCTCCAGGATTTCAATGCCGGTGACTATGCGGAATCCGTGGCGGCCCAGAATGCTGCGGAGAACATCACCATGGTGCTTTATCCGAATGACCAGACAGAGATGGGCCGGGAGCTGCGGCTGCGGCAGCAGTATTTCCTGGCATCCGCGAGTCTTCAGGATGTGCTGGCCGATTGGGTGTTGCGGCATGATGGCGATTTCAGCGATTTCGCGGACCGGAACTGTTTTCAGCTCAACGATACGCATCCGGCCATTGCCGTGCCTGAGCTCATGCGATTACTGATGGATGATCATGGCAAGGACTGGGACCAGGCCTGGGGCATGACCCGTGCGTGCATGGCCTACACCAACCACACCTTGTTGCCGGAGGCGTTGGAAGTCTGGTCCGAGGAAATGCTGGGACGCTTGTTGCCCCGGATCATGGAAATCATCCACGAAATCAATCGGCGGTTTCTGGAGCAGGTGTCGGATCGTTGGCCCGGCGACTGGGATCGACTGGATCGCATGTCGCTGATTCAGCAGGGCCATCAACCGATGGTTCGAATGGCCTATCTCGCCATCGTCGGCAGTTATTCAGTTAACGGCGTGGCCGAACTCCACTCACGTTTGCTTCGCCAGGGGCTGCTGCGGGATTTCGCAGAGCTTTGGCCGGAGAAATTCAACAACAAGACCAATGGCGTCACACAGAGGCGCTGGCTGGCGGCATGTAATCCGGAACTGGCAGAACTGATCACCGGACGAATCGGTGACGGCTGGATTACCGATCTGACCCGGCTGTCGGAGCTGAGTGAGACCCTCGATGACAGCGCATTCACAACTCGTTGGCGGGCCGTTAAGCAAGAGAACAAGAAGCGCCTGTCAACACTCATCGAAGAACGCACGGGCGTGGTTTGCGATCCGAAGATGTTGTTTGATGTCCAGGTCAAACGAATACATGAATATAAGCGGCAGTTGCTGAACCTGCTCCACGTGGTCTACCTGTACGATCAGTTGCGACGAGGCGTGCAGGGCGTACAGCCCCGCTTGGTGCTGATAGGCGGCAAAGCGGCCCCTGGCTACGTCATGGCCAAGGACATCATAAAGTGCATCAACAACGTGGCCGAGGTGGTGAACGCTGATCCGGTCACCGAGGGGAAATTGCGACTGGTTTTCCTGCCGGACTACAACGTGACCGCCATGGAGGCGGTGTGTCCCGCAGCCGACCTGTCTGCCCAGATATCCACGGCCGGGAAAGAAGCGTCAGGAACCGGAAACATGAAATTCATGATGAACGGTGCGGTGACGATTGGTACGCTGGATGGCGCGAACGTCGAGATCCGGGAGGCGGTCGGTGAGGAAAACTTCTTCCTGTTTGGTTTGACCGTCGATGAGATCAGGGCGGCGCGGGCAAGCTACAACCCTCAGGAGCTGATTGCCGATGACCGGGATCTCAGCCGGGTCATGAATCTGCTCGAGACCGGACATTTCAATGCGTCCGAGCCGGGCGTCTTCGACACCGTGATCCGCGCAATCAGGAACCCGGCTGACCCTTGGATGACGGCAGCAGATTTCCGCGATTTCATCGACGCACAGGCGATGGTCAGCAAGGCTTATGAAGATCAGGGCGCCTGGACCCGCATGAGCATTTCAAACACGGCGGCGTCCGGACGTTTTTCCACCGATCGCACCATCGCTGACTACAACCAGGAGATTTGGGGGCTGGACCCCGTGGCGCCATGATCGAGGCAAGCGCTGCGGCGCTGCGGGGTGCGCATCATGACGGTGAGGGCGTTCATTTCTGTGTTTTCTCGAGCTGTGCCGAACGGGTGGAAGTCTCCCTGTTCGATGCCGCGCACCGGGAGACAGCGCGTCATAATCTCGAGGAGTCGGGGGATGGTAACTGGCGTGGTTTTCTGCCGGGGCTCGGCCCGGGGCAGCGCTACGGCTATCGCGTGCACGGGCCTTATGATCCCGAGCGCGGGTTGCGGTGCAACCCTAATAAGCTGCTGATTGACCCCTGCGCCCGGACGCTGGATGGCGCGTTTCGCTGGGCGCCTCCTGTCTATGATTTTCTACCCGGTTCTGCACCGGGCGCGCGTCAGCCCAATCAGCTAGACAGTGCCTCTTGCGTGCCAAAATCGGTGGTAAGTGATCACCCCGGAAAGGCCTCGCACGGTCCGCGCATCCCCTGGACCGAGAGGGTGATTTACGAGCTGAACCTGCGGGGGTTCACGATGTGCCACCCCGATCTCCCGGGGGCAGAGCGCGGCCGTTTCTCGGGTCTGAGCAATGGACAGATCCTGGATTATCTGTGTGCGCTGGGGATCACCAGCATCGAATTGCAGCCGGTGCATGCTTTTATTGATGAGCGGTTTTTGCGTGATGGCGGCCGAAGCAATTTCTGGGGCTACAACAGCATCAGCTACCTGGCCCTGGCCTCGCGCTATGCCCATGCTGATCCGGTCGCGGAATTCCTCGAAATGGTCCGGGCCATTCACGATGCCGGCCTGGAGGTTATCCTCGACGTGGCCTACAACCATACTGCCGAGGGAGGTGCCGACGGGCCCACCCTGAGTTTTCGGGGTCTGGATAATCTGGCCTACTACCAGGTCAATCCCGGGGCACCGGGCCAGTATCTGAACGCCAGCGGTTGCGGCAACACCATGAATGTCGATCATCCCGTGTTCCAGGACCTGGTGATGGACAGTCTCGATTATTTTCACAATACGCTGGGGGTCGATGGGTTTCGTTTCGACCTTGCCGCGAGCCTTGGCCGGTCAGGAGAGCAGTTCAATCCGGAACACCCCCTGCTCAAGCGCATTGGCGCGGCCCCGGCTTTGAAGCATGCCCAGCTCATTGCAGAGCCTTGGGACATTGGCCATGACGGATACCAGCTGGGCCGGTTTCCCGGGCGTTGGTCCGAGTGGAATGACCGCTACCGCGATGCCTTGCGTCAATTCTGGCGCGGCGATGGCAGTGTAAGCGGTGACTTCGCCAGCGCACTGCATGGCTCCGCTGATGTGTTTGAACCCTCAGGTCGCGGACCCGGCGCCAGTATCAATTTCGTCACCAGCCATGACGGATTCACGCTGATGGACCTGGTGAGTTACCAGCAGCGCCATAACCTTGCCAATGGCGAGGAAAACCGGGACGGGCACTCGCATAATTACAGCACAAATTTCGGGCATGAGGGTATCAGCTCGAACCCGGAAATCAATGCAGCCCGTCGCCGGCAAAGACTTAATCTGCTCGCTTCGCTTCTGCTGTCACAGGGAACGCCAATGATCCTGGCCGGTGATGAATTCGGGAACTCCCAGCAAGGGAATAACAATGCCTATTGCCAGGACAACGAGATCGGCTGGGTGGACTGGAGCGGCCTGGAGAAAGATCCGGATTTCCGAGCGCAGATACAGCGCTTGCTTGAACTCAGACGACAACTCCCGCTGTTGCGGCAGGGCCGCTATATCCATGGGCGTGATGGCCCGCGCATTGACTGGCTGCACCTCGATGGACACGCCATCAACGCACACGAGTGGACACAGGTCGACGCCTTTATGTTGCGTGTGCTGACGCCCAGCCATGCCGAGCGGCCTCAGGGCGTTTTGTTGGTCATCAACCGTGCAGCCCTCAGCCGGTCATGCGCGCTGCCAGACGCACCAGGAGAACATTCCTGGCGTGTGAAATTTCAGACAGCGCCGTGGCAACCCGCGCAGATCTCGAGCGAGATTCCCCCGGGCTCCCTGGCCTGCCTGGTCAGCGGAGATTGATTGCGGTCAGCCGGTATTCTGAATGCCCAGCGCGATGCCGTTGACCGTCGCCTTCAGTACGTCCAGGATTTCGTCATCCTCCCTGCCGCTGTCGCGCCAGCGCTGCAACAGATCGATTTGCATGAGGTGCATGGGATCGACATAGGGGTTGCGAAGTCGGATGTTCCGGCGCAGCGTGTGCTCCTGTTCGAGCAGGCTCTTGGTCTGTTTGAGGTCCATGATGACGTCGCCCGCCCGAGTGAACTCGCTGATAATGTCGTCGAAAATCCAGTGGTGACCGGGATCCGCCAGCTGCGCGTATCGTTGACCGATATCGATAACGGACTTGCCCAGCACCATCTCCACGTCATCGACCATGCCACGGAAAAAGCGCCAGTTCGCATACAGGTCCCGGAGGGTCGGCATACCGATTTCTGCTGCCACCTGGCTCAGGGCCGTGCCAAAACCATAAACTCCGGGCAGTCCCAGCCGTACTTGAGCCCAGGAGAACACCCAGGGAATCGCGCGCAGATTCTCAATGCCAATTCCGCTGCGTCGCGACGCGGGACGAGAGCCGATGTTAAGCCGTTCGATGACGTCGATTGGCGTGGCGCTGCGAAAAAATTCCGGGAATTCCGGGGTCTCATAGACCAGCTTCCTGAAATGTGAGCGGGCGCGGATGGCCATGTCCCCCATGAGTTGCCGCATGTCGGCATCAGGGTGCTGCCCGATGTCAATGAGCGCGTGCTCGAGGATTGCGCCCGTCATCAATTCCAGGTTGCGCAGGGCCAGTGGCCGCATTCCGTACTTCTGGTTGATGACTTCGCCCTGCTCAGTGACGCGCAGGAATCCCCGGACCGTCCCTGCCGGCGCGCCCGCAATTCCGTTGACGAGGTTGCCCGCACCTCGGCTCACGGTGCCGCCGCGACCGTGAAAGAAGACGATCTCCACGCCATGCTCGGCGCCCAGCCGGGCCAGACGATACTGGGCCTGTTGCAGGCTCCAGCGCGAGGACACCATGCCGCTGTCCTTGTTGCTGTCCGAGTAGCCCACCATGATGACCTGGCGATTACCTCTTTTTTGTAGATGGCGCCTGTAGACGCTGCTGTCGAGAAGATCGCTGAGAATGGCCGGACCCGCATCCAGATCGTCGACCGTTTCAAGCAAGGGCGCGATATCCAGGCACAGTGCCTCAGGATCGGGCACAGCGGAAAGTTCAGCCAGAGCCAGGACGCTCAAGACATCATCGGCGCCCTGGGTCATGGAAACGATGAAGAGTCCGGTTGCATCCGGACCGAGCTGCCGGCGTGCCGTGTCGATCGCATGAAAAACCTGCAGCACATTGTTCGCCATGTCGCTGGGCGAGGTATCCGTGTCCTGGTTTACCCATGTGCCCGCATCGAGACGGCTCTGAAGAATTTCAACGCGATCGCGAGCGCTCAGGGTCAACCAGCCGGCTTCGCCCAACAGTTGTCCGAGCACTTCCCGATGCAGTTCGGCGTCCTGGCGTACATCGAGAGTTGCGAGGTGAAATCCGAAAACCCTGATCCGCATGAGCAGGCGCCTTGCACCAAACCAACCGGCATGCAGACCGCGATTGTTCTCCAGGCTGGCGTTGACGAGCTCGATGTCCTCGTGAAATTCTCCGACATGGGCATAGCCGTGCGGCTCGTCATTGAGTGTCAATTTCAGACGCGATGCGACCAGGGTGAGAAAGCACCGGTAGGGCATTTCACGGTGTCGTTCAGGAATGTCCTGCGCAATTTCGGGCAGCCACGCCGAATAGGTCGCGAGGCGTTGTTCGAGTTCTGGCAGAAATCCGACCTCGCCGTGCGTTTGGCTCAGGTAGCGAGCCAGCCGGGTCACGTCCGGCAGGTATCTGCGAATAATGGCCCGCCTCTGACTCAGGAGCGTCTGAGAAATGGTCTGCGCGGTCACATTTGGATTGCCATCCATGTCGCCGCCCACCCAGGACCCGAATCTCAGCAGGTCGTCGCGCAGGTGCCCGGCGAGATCAGATCCGTAGTGCGCCGTCAATGCATCACTGATGGACTCCGAGTATGCCGGTACAACTCGGTAGAGCACTTCGGTGAGGTAAAACAGAACATTGTCCAGCTCATCGGCGACCGTGGGCCGGGCATGTGGGACCGCGCGAGTTTGCCAGCCTGACGTCACCGCATCGCGGATTCGGGCGCGTAAATTGCGTTCCTCGGCCGGGGTCAGTCCGGGATTGAGGCGTTCGACCAGACGGTGAATGATGGAGTATTCCTTTTGCAGGATGCTGCGGCGAGTGGCCTCGGTTGGATGGGCGGTAAACACGGGCTGCAGCTGGAGCCGGTCGATGTGCTCGCTGAGCGCTTCGGGTTCGATTCCCTGGTCCACGAGCCCGCCGAGCACTGCATCAAGACTGCCTCTTTGTGGCGGGCCGTCATACTGCAGATACGTTCTGTTGCGTCGGATCCGGTGCACTTTTTCGGCCAGGTTGGCCAGTCGCAGATAGGTTGAGAACGCCTTGATGATTAATTTGAGCTGGGCAGCCGGCAACTCGGGCAGCGCCTGCTCGAGCGCGTCGGCGCTATGGGCCTGTCCTTCGCGCCGCAGAATCGCCGCCCGGCGCACAAGCTCGACCTGCTCGAGCAGTTCCGGACCATGCTGTTCCACCAGCACTTCCCCGAGCATCTGGCCGAGCATGGAAATGTCATCCCGCAGTGGCCGGTCTTTTTCCGGCAGCTCCACGCTGCGAATTTCAGTCATCTTTCATGCCCTGTTGCCAAGCTGATTAAGCCATCAAGTGTAGCGAATTTCTGGGCTGAATTTCGCTGTGATTGCGGGTTCATAGCAGTGTCAGAGTCCTGTGCGCGGCCCGGCACGCTGCACTTTTGTTCCCCTTAGGATATTCTGGGCCGCGAAACACAGCAGCACAGCGGTGCACGGATGGCTTTTTTCTTCAATATTCGGGGCGTAAAAAAGGCGTTAGGTGCATGCCGCGTGGCCTGCCTGCTTCTTTTGATTACCAGCCTGGCCGGTTCGTCCCAGGCTTTCGCCCAGCTTTCGATGATCGCGAGCAAAGACGAGGCCACCGAGCCCTTGGTGGAAGCTGAGCCGGTCGAGCCTGACGTTTTTTCCGACAGCCTGAATCGCCAGACGCCGCGATCCAGTGCCGTGCATTTCCTGCTCACTGCGGAAAACGGCGATTTCGAAACCGCGGCCCGCTACCTGGACATACGGAATCTGCCACGTCCGGCGCGTGACATGCTGGCCAGCGAATTGGCTGAGCAACTCTACGTGGTGATCAGCCGGGCGCTGTGGATCGATATCGAAACCCTCAGCGAAGACGCCAATGGCACCAGCGGGGACGGTTTGCCCTCCTACCGTGACCTTTTCGGAGAAATCCCTGTGGGCAATGAAATGATCCGCTTGCTGATGCAACGCGTGCCCGCCGAGGTGGACGGACAGTTCATCTGGAAAATATCCAATGCAACGGTGGGTCAGATCCCGCGGATGTATGAGGCTTACGCCTACGTGGAATGGGTTGAGGATTTCAGACAGGCCTTTCCCTCCAAGTCTTCCTTCCTGGGTGTGGAATCATACAAGTGGACGCTGTTGCTGCTTACGCTGATCGTAGTGTGGCCCGTGCTCTGGCTTATCAGCGTGGGCGTCTCGCGGCTGATCAGTGGCCCAGCCTCGGGTTTTTACCCGGAAGTCAGAAAACTGCTGACCCGGCCGCTGCCACTGTTGGTCCTGTATTTCGTGGTCACCTGGATGTTGCGGGAATTAGGGGTGGGCGCGACCGCGCAGAAGATTCTCCAGGCACACACAGTGTCCACGATCATTACCGTGTGGGCCTTGTTCTGCGTGATCGATCTGGTACGCGCCATCCGGCGTGAGCGATTCAAGGCCATGGGGCGCGACGACGCGTCGGTGCTGGGGCGCCCGCTTGCCAATGCGCTGAAACTTCTGGTCGCCCTGTTGGCGGCATTGGCATGGCTGAGCAACGTCGGCGTGGATATTTCTGCCCTGTTGGCGGGGCTGGGTGTGGGTGGTATCGCGATGGCCCTGGCATTGCAGAAACCCATTGAGGATCTGTTTGGGGCACTGACCTTGTATTCGCAACGTCCCATCGGGACCGGCGATTTGTGTCGCTATGGCCAACATTTTGGGCGCGTGGAGGAAATCGGTTTGCGGTCTACCCGGATTCGTACACAGAGCAATACGGTCGTTTCGGTACCCAACTCGCGCCTCGCTTACGAGGATATCGAGAACATTTCCGCCCGACGCAGCATCTGGTATCGGCCATTGCTGCGGTTGCGCATCGACACCACACCGGAACAGATCAGGGCGATTGTCGACCACATTCGGGCCCTGCTCATGGAAGACTCGCGGGTGCTCAACAATGTGCTGCGTGTGCAGTTTCGCCAGTTCGGCGAATACTCTCTGGATGTCAAGGTCCACGCTTACATCGATACCACCGATTTCACGAAGTACCTTGAAATTGCCGAGGAACTGAATTATCGGATTCTGGAGATGGTCCACGAGGCAGGCGCGGCACTGGCCTTGCCGGATCGAGGTCAGCTGGGTCGGGAGTGAGGACACACTGGCTGCCAGCAAAAAGCGAAGTGATTCCGGTGTATTTCAGGAGCTGCTGCGCGCGTGTTTTCATTGCCCGGGTCGGTTCATGAGATTCAGGCGGGGCTGGTGGATTATTCCGGGTGTGTTGCTCGTGCTGCTGAGCCAACAACCGGCGCAGGCGAGAACCCAGCGTGACTGCACTGTGTGTCCTGCGCTGGTGCAACTCGAGGCGGGAAGTTTCGAGGTCGGCTCGGACCCTGGTGCTGTACAAAGGCCTTTTTTACCCGCGGATCGCGTCGAGGTCGAACAGCCAAAACAGCGCGTTAACTTGCACCGCCCATTCGTCATGGGCAAGACGGAAGTCACCGTCGCCGAGTACCGGGCATTCATTCTCGCGAGCCAAAGGCCTGCAAGCACGTGCCTGAGTTTTGATTTTGCTGACGGCAAATGGAAAAACGAGGGCGCCACGTGGTTCGCGCCCGGCTTTGAGCAGGGAGACGACCATCCGGTGACTTGCGTGAGCTGGGAGGATGCCATCGCCTACACACAGTGGCTGTCTGAAGAGTTCGGTCGGGGTTATCGCCTGCCTTCTGAGACTGAGTGGGAGTATGCCGCCCGGGCTGGCACCCAGACGCTTTGGACTTGGGGTGAGGACAAGGATCTTGCTTGTGAATTCGCCAATGTCGCGGATGATTCGGGCCGCACGGCCGGTGTAGCCTCGTCCCTTGCCGGAGTTTTCGACTGCAATGATGGCCATCCATTCACCGCCCCGGCAGATTTTGGCCGCCCTAACCCCTGGGGTCTGCATGGCACCATCGGGAATGTCGGGGAATGGACGGCCGATTGCCTGGTGAGGTCGCTGCGGGGAATCCCTCTCGATGGAAGCCCACGTCACGAACCTGATTGCTCGGATCGCACCATCCGAGGTGGCGCCTGGTTCAATCCGCCACTCTATAACCGGCCGGCTTTTCGGTATGGGACGGGGCAGGATGAGGCCTATAACCTGGTGGGATTCCGGATTGCCGGTGAATCGGAGCCTCCGCCGGGGCAAGCGGTCGCAGCGACACAAACCCGTGGATTGGGATTGCCCAGGGACGCTGAGATCCTGTTGTTTGCGGATGATGAATATCCAGACTGGCCACAGGTGGGGGAGCCGGAGCAGTTTGCCGCCGTGGACGGCATGCGAATGAAGTCATGGGTTGAGCGCCTCGCGGGTATTGCACGGGAGAGCAGAGATTCCGGTCAAGCCTACTGGGGCAGGCTGCCCGGCACGGAAGCGGATCAGAAAACCCGCAGGCTGGTGGCGGACGAATTAAGCGGCATGGGTTTCGAAATCGAGGAGCAAGCCTTTGTCCTTCCCGAGGACTGGACCCCCCGAGGCTGGCGCATGAGTTATGTGACCGGTGAGTCACGTCGTGACTTCAAGTCGGCGTATCCGGTAGGTGAAACTGCGGCAACGCCCGCAGAAGGACTGCGTGCGCCCGCCATTTGGGTGGGATTGGGGGCGGCCCCTGATTTTCTGGATCGGGACGTGGCAGGGAAAGCTGTAGTCATCTACAGCCAGTTTGTTCCGGGCGGGCGCAGCCATTCAGCGAGCCGCCGGGCGCGACTTTTTGACGCTAATGAGAGAGCTACGGCACTCGGCGCAGCCCTGATCATCAATGTCATGGGCGTGCCTGGCGATGCCCAGTTCAATCCGCTTGGCGCCCCCGATGCCCGCCACGGTGTGCCGCTGATGACCATCAGCCAGGATGAAGGTTTTGAACTGCGTGACCGTCTTGGCGCTGGCGAGACGGTATTCATCGAGCTGAGCCTGGACGTCGAGTTGCGCCGCGATGTGCCCACGGCCAATGTGATCGCCCGCCTGCCCGGCGCATCGCAGGAAGAAATCGTTTTGGCAGCGCACGGCGACGGCTTTTTTGAGGGAGCAATGGATAATGCCAGCGGCATCGCCAGCGGCCTGGAAATTGCGCGTTACCATGCCGCCATACCCAGGTCGGATCGGCCCCGGAGCCTGGTATTTTTCCTGTTTCCCGACCACCATCACGGCGAGGTGGGCCTCAAACTCTGGGAATCCAGCCATGACTGGTCCCGA
This sequence comes from Candidatus Nitrosopumilus sp., assembly GCA_964225175.1. Classification (GTDB taxonomy): domain Bacteria; phylum Pseudomonadota; class Gammaproteobacteria; order Xanthomonadales; family SZUA-36; genus WTJD01. Next base: position 59,917 of record CAXQNK010000070.1, read on the forward strand.
GTGGCTCTTGTCCTGACGCTGGAACACCCCTCGCAAACACAGCTGTACTGGTACAACGACGATCTGATGACATCCAATGCCATTGGAGCATTCCGCTGGCATGTCACCGGCAGCCCGATGCTCAGAGAGCTCGTGCTGACTTCATTGCGCAGGCATGGTGTTTCAACTTACCGGGTCATGAATGCAAAACCTAAGCTGACGCGCCGCGCGCCCGGTTTTCACATCATCGATCACGTCATTTATCACACGACTCTTGATGTTCCGGGGCTGGTCCCGGCCGAGGGCCTGGAGCGATCAACGCGCGCTTTCCTGGAGATCATCGATCGGGTGAATCGCATGCCGCTGGGGGCATTGCGGGCCGAAAACTGAGACCTTCCGTATCAGGCCTGGAATCGATCGTTGCGGTATTTTTCCCATTCATAACCGGGCGACCAGTTCTGATCTGAATCGCTGGCCAGCGCGGCCAGCATGCGCCCGGTGGCGGGACTGTGTTTGAAACCGCTGCCCGAGAATCCACAGCCGGCCACGATGTGCTCGCCGAGCCTGTCGATGATGGGCTCCCCATCTGGTGTCATGGTGTACATGCAAGACTCCACGATTGCGGGGCGCCGTGCGTCCAGTCCGGGCAGATGTCGGCCAACGTATGCCGCCACCCGGTTAATATAAGCTGAGCGATCGGGCACATCACGCGCGTCGGGGTGCGCCTCAGGACCGTCGTGGCAGAGCACCTTGGCAAGGCCCGGATACTCGGCAGCGGGCAACCCGTAAATGCCCGCGAGACGGGCATTGTAAATAATAGGGAATCCCCGGTCGGCGGCGTGCTCGCCGCTCAGGTCCCGCCAGTACGTGACGGGTATCGCGATGGTTTTCAGCTGCTGACTGAGACTCGGCAACAATTCAGCGGTCCATGGCCCGCTCGCCACCACGACGCGATCGCACGAGAGCGTTTTGGGCTCATGAGCCTGTCGCGGACTCAGGGTGATGTCAACCGAACCGCCTCCCCGCGTCTCTATCGCCTGCGCGCGTCCATGCTGGATAGCGCCGCCTGCCTTGAGGAACTGGCTTTGCACGACATTTACACAGCGGTGGGCGAACAGGATGCCTCCGTTGGGGTCCCAGGCTGCACCCCACTCGTCCGGATACCGCAGGGATGGAAAGCGTTGACTGAGCGCGTGGGGGCTGAGCCAGTCGCAGGGTTTTCCGGCACACGCCATGATCTCCATGTGGCGTTCCAGCCAGGCATCATCCCGGGGGCCCAGGTTGATCAGACCGGTGCGTTGGAAGAGGGCGACAGCCTGCGCCTTTTCGAGTGCCCGCCAACGTTCCATGGAATAGTCCAGGCGATCCATGGTGGCCTCGCCAAGAAAGCGAAAGGCCCGTGAGCCCCCATGCGAACTGCCCCGGGTATGCGGAAATGGAAACTGTTCGAGGAGCACGGTATCGATCCCCATTTCTGCCAGGTGCAGGGCGGTCCAGGAGCCGATGATTCCGCCGCCAATGACAACAACGGTAGGGTGTTTGCCGCTCATCTCTGTCTTATACCACGCTCACCCCGACTCGGCGTTCTCCAGCGCTTCGCTGGCCGAAAGCCAATCCCATTCCGCCCGGTCGATTCGCGCTCGAAGCGTCGAGCGCAGCTGGGTCAACTCGGTGATTTCGCTTGCCCTGGCCGGATCGGAGTAAAGGGATTCGTCGGCCAGTTTTTCCTCGACGTCCACCAGGCTTTTGCGGTCGCGTTCCATCGATTTCTCGATCTGGCGAACCTGGTCAAGCAGTGGTTTGAGCAGTTGTCGTCGCTGCGCCTGCGCCTGGCGTTGCTGTTTGCGGGTTTTGATCGCCCCGGATTGCCGGGGCCCCTCGCTGATGTCCGATATCGACTCCTGTGACCGAAGCCACGCCGCGTAATCATCGAGGCTGCCCGGAAACACCTCGACTCGACCTGAATGAACGATCATCAATTCGTCACAGACGCTGCGCAGCAGGTGGCGGTCATGCGAGATCACGACCAGTGCGCCGGTGAATTCCATCAATGCCATGCTAAGCGCCTGGCGCATTTCTAGATCGAGGTGATTGGTGGGTTCATCGAGGAGCAACAGGTTGGGCTTCTGGCGAATCATCAAGGCCAGTACCAGGCGCGCTTTCTCGCCTCCGGAAAATGGCGCTACCGTCTCGAACACCCGGTCACCGTGAAATCCAAATCGGCCAAGATAGTCTCGCAACTCGGATTCCTTGCCATCTTTATCTATGGTCCGAAGGTGGTCGATGACGCTTTGGTCGGGTTCGAGCAGATCGAGCTGATGCTGGGCAAAGTAGCCGATCCGGGTGTCGCGCCCGACAATGCGTTCGCCGCCGAGCAAGGTGCTGCCCCGTGCCAGCGCCTTGACCAGAGTGCTCTTGCCCGCTCCATTGACACCAAGCAGACCCAATCGGTCGCCGGCGGTCAGGTTGAGCGTGACGGACTGGAGGACCGTGTCGTCGCGATAGCCCAGCCGTGCCTGCTGCAATTTGAGCAGGTGCTGAGGGTTTTTTTCCGGCTCCAGGAAGCGAAACCTGAAGGGTGAATCAACGTGGGCCGGAACGATCCGGGTCATGCGCTCCATCATTTTCAAGCGGCTTTGCGCTTGCTTTGCCTTCGAGGCCTTATAGCGGAAACGATCAACGAAACCCTGCAGGTGGGCTATTTCTTTCTGTTGGCGCATGTACAGGGCTTCACGTTGCGCCAGGCGTGCGGCCCGCTGTGCCTCAAAGTCGCTGTAATGACCGGTGTAGAGGGTCATTCGTTCCTGCTCGATGTGGGCAATTCGGGTGCACACGCCATCGAGAAAGTCACGGTCGTGGGAAATTACGATGAGTACGCCTTCAAACTGGGCAAGCTGTTTTTCGAGCCAGAGTATCGCGGGTAAGTCGAGGTGATTGGTGGGTTCATCGAGCAGCAGCAAGTCCGAACGACACATCAACGCCTGGGCCAGATTCAGGCGCATTCGCCAGCCTCCTGAGAATGTTTCGACGGCTTGATCGGAGGCCTGGGGCGAGAAGCCCAAACCATGCAGTAATCGGGCGGCCCGGGCCTCGGCGCGATAGCCATCTATTGCCTCGAGGCGCTCATACAATCGGTGATCTGCGTGATCGCCCTGGGCTGCGTCGATGGCGCGCTGCAGTGTGCGCAGCTCGGTATCGCCGTCCATTACGTAGTCCAGTGCAGTGCCTTCGCCCCGTGGTATTTCCTGCCGGACATGAGCCAGCGTCCAGTCTGGGGGAAAGCCAAATTGACCCGCATCGGGTTCCAGGTTTCCGAGAAGCATGGACAACAAAGACGATTTGCCGCTGCCGTTAGCGCCGACCAGCCCCAGTCGTTGTCCTGTGTGGGCCTGCAAGCTGGCCTCTTCGAAAAGGAGCTTCTGGCCTCGCCGCAGTGCCAGCTGATTCAGAGACAGCATGGCCGGTTCATCCTCGAGGTGTCTGGTAGGGCATTATCCGCGCAGCGCTATGGCAAGTCCCGTGAAGCAAGCGAGCAAGTCAGAATGTAATGCCAGCGGTAAGGGTCACGGCAGCCAGGCCGGCCAGGTTGGCTTCCACGAGAAACCATCGATAACGAAAACCAAGCGAGGGAATGATCACGGGAGCGATTCCCAGGCTGTTGAAGGGAATCTTGTCTTCGTAGGGTTCCTTGTAACCGTGCAGCAAACCGGCGGTCAATTTCCCGTACCAATGCTCGGAGCCGAACAGCGTCCAATATTTACCCAGGTAGATCATCTGTGAATTTTGCCCGAAGGAATTGTCGAACAGGGCGATGCCTCCAAGCCACTGCCGGTCGAATCGCGCTTCGATGCCGATCAGGCGCTGGTTGTTATTGTGATCGGGATCGGGGTCGAAGTGGCGGGTATACAGCGAGGTTTGAATGTTCCAACCCTCAATGCTCCAATGCTGCGGCAGCGAGTACCAGGACGCTTCCTCTTCCGCTTCCTCTGCCGAGGCGGTTACGCTGCAAAGCGCAGCCTGCGCAAAAAACAAGACGCACAGATAAAAGAATCGGTGACGAAGCACGAAGCACAACCTCTGGGGCTCAATGATCAACAGAACGCGAAGTTTACCCATCTGGAACAGCTTTGGACAGTGTTTCCCCTTTTTGGCGTTTGGGCGGCCAAAAGGCATCGAAAACAAAGCTGGCCAGCGTGCCGTAGACCGCGATCAGTCCAAAAAGCATCAAGCGGGTGGTGAACGCGTCCCCCGCGGTGTTGCTGAAGGGGCTGTCCAGGACGGCTGGTCCCAGCAATACCATCATGGTCAGAAAAGCATAGGACCAGCGCCCGGCGTCGGAATGCAGCCCGGTCCCTGAGAAAATGCGCTGACCGAACAGCAGGCCGGCAAGCCCGGCGAGCAGGGTATACAGCAGGAGCGACGGCCAGAGGCTGAGCAGATTCCAGGCCAGGATCGCAGCAAGTCCGCCCCAGAACGTGGAGGCAATCAGCGAACGGCCATGGGAGCGGCTGGCGCCGACACTGGCCTGTTGACCCATGGAGGCCACCTTGATCATGACCACGGTGTAGGCAGGGCTGCCACTGATGAACAGAAAGATCAGCGCCAGGGGCAGGACGATCAGCAGAGAGCGAACGGCCCTCCGGTTCACTTCAGAGGTTTCGGGTAGAACGACCTCCCGGGGGGGTTCGCCAGTGCCTTGAAGATGGTCCGGTTGTTCGGGCAGACAGGCATGGGCAATCCAAACGAAAACGACTCCGAAAAAGGCGTTAACGGCGAGGGCATTGATCAGGATGATCAGGATGTTGACATTGACCGAGCCGATGGTCACGACCAGCGTGAGGCCGATGGTCATGAAAGTACCTAGCGCGGCTGACCCACCCTTGGCTGTAAAACGGAAACTGTAGAACAACGCAAGCGTGCACAGGCCAATTCCCGCCCAGCGGGCATGTTCGAGCAATGGCACCAACAGGAGTCCAAGCGTCACGGGAAGCACCAGGCCGAGAATCAGCACGATGCCTCCTTTCAAGCGCGGCTCGGGAACGGGCAGGGCCAGTATTGTCAGGGTCAGCACCGGCGCCACGAACGCCATTGGCCAGTTCAGCAGCTGGGAAACCAGCAGGCACAGCGCAGTTCCCAGCGCCAGGCGTAGAATGCGGCGCGCGGCAGCAGGATGCCTTACCGCCCCCCGGGCGAGCGCGGCGGCATCAGTAGGCATAGGCGAGAATGGACCTTACCCGCATCATGATCCGCGACAGTGGGTTCATCAGGACATGGGAACCGGTGTAGACCACCACGGAAGCCTGTGAGCCGACCTTAAGCGGCACTGATCCTGCTCCACCCGGCAGCGAGAAGTCAATTAGAACCGGGTAACGTTGCGACTGACGCAGCCAGTTGGAGTCGTTGTTGATGGTCGGCAG
>CAXQNK010000071.1:0-4044 GCA_964225175.1 Candidatus Nitrosopumilus sp.
AAAATTACTTTCCATTTCATACGATCAGGAAAATTGTTTAAAAATAATCAATAAATATAATATGATAAGAGTACAATATCAGGTGGAGTCTTAATTTGCCTCAGGCACGAAAAAAAGCAGCCAAGACTCCGCGCGACACAGATCCGATGATGCAACGCATCCAGGAGAGCGTATTTCTTTTCTCCATTCTGCTGGCGGTGTACCTGTTGGCAAGCCTGGTGAGCTATCACCCTCTGGACCCTGGTCCATTTGCCACTGAGACCAGCGATGAGGTGCGAAATACAGGTCGCGTCCTTGGCGCCTGGCTGGCCAATTTCTCGCTGTTTCTAACCGGCTACATTGCTTATCTGCTCCCTCTGGTCGTGGTGTTTGTGGGCTGGGGCGTGTATTTCGATACGACCCCGAACCAGGCAGCGGGGGCGATACCCTCGTGGGTGATATGGATTTCCCGGCTCAGTGGGCTGGTTCTGTTTATTCTCTCGGCCACCGGGCTTGCACATCTGCACAGCCATCCCGCGGCCGGTGCAATGCCTGCGGGCGGCGGCGGGATAATAGGCCAACAAATTTCCGAGCCCGTGCTGGCGCTAAGCGGCGCATTAGGTGCCACGTTGTTCCTGCTGACTCTCGTCCTGGCAGGGGTTACGCTTTTTACGGGCCTGTCCTGGTTCCTCGTGATGGATATTATCGGTAAATACACACTCGCGGGGCTTGCTTGGACAGGCAAGAGCATGTCTGATCTGCGCGACTGGTTCGCGGGCAGGCGGGCAAAGGCCAAGCGCGAGGAAGTCCGTAAAGCCGACACGGCCCGTCGCAAACGCAAATCCAAACCGCGTATCGAACCGGAAATGACCGCGGATAAAAATACACCAAGCACAAGGGCTGCAAAGGAGAAACAGCAGGTATTGTTCGATGACCTCTCTGCCGAATCCCTGCCGCCGCTGAAACTCCTGGACGACCCCGGTGACCAACAATCCGGGTACACCAAGGAGGCTCTCGAAGCTTTGTCACGACAAGTCGAGATAAAGCTGTCTGACTTCGGGGTCCAGGTCGATGTTGTCGCGGTGCATCCCGGACCCGTCATCACCCGTTTTGAACTGCAACCGGCAGCGGGCGTGAAATCCGCGCAGATATCCAACCTGGCGAAAGATCTGGCCCGCGGCTTGAGCATCGTTTCTGTTCGGGTGGTTGAAGTCATTCCCGGAAAACCCACCATTGGCCTGGAAATCCCCAACGTCAACCGCCAGACGGTATATCTTTCTGAAATTCTGCGCTCAGAACCCTACGATAAATCACGCTCACCGCTCACCATCGCGCTGGGCAAGTCCATAGCGGGCCGCCCGGTTGTCGGCGACTTGACGAGAATGCCTCATCTGCTGGTTGCGGGCACGACTGGTTCAGGAAAGTCGGTGGCCCTGAACGCCATGATTCTGAGCCTTATTTACAAGGCTACCCCGGAGCAGGTGCGCCTCGTCATGGTGGACCCGAAAATGCTGGAGTTGTCGGTCTATGAGGGCATTCCGCACCTCTTGACGCCGGTGGTGACCGACATGAAAGAGGCGGCCAATGCTCTGCGTTGGTGCGTCGCGGAAATGGAGCGGCGTTATCGCGTCATGGCTGCGGTGGGCGTCAGGAATCTGTCGGGCTTCAACAAACGGGTCAGCGAGGCAGCCAGTAAAGGCAAACCGCTCCTCGATCCCTTGTTCATACCCAATCCGCAAACCGGTGAAATGCAGGCTCCTGAACTCGAGCCATTCCCGTATATCGTTGTGATTATCGATGAACTGGCCGACATGATGATGATCGTCGGCAAGAAAATCGAGGAGCTGATCGCCCGGCTGGCGCAAAAAGCCCGGGCATCGGGCATTCATCTGATACTTGCCACACAAAGACCCTCGGTGGACGTCATCACCGGATTGATCAAAGCGAACATTCCATCACGGATCGCCTTCCAGGTTTCATCGCGGGTGGATTCAAGAACCATCCTGGACCAGATCGGTGCCGAACAATTGCTGGGGCATGGTGACATGCTGTTCCTGCCGCCGGGCACTGCCATTCCCGAGCGGGTTCACGGTGCGTTTGTCGATGACCATGAGGTTCACACCGTGGTGGAACATATCAAGTCCAAGGGCGAGCCCAATTATCTCGAAGACGTGCTCAACGAGACGCAGGTCGCAGTGGAGGGCATGCAGATTAATGCCGTAGGCCTGATGGAGCCGACTGGCTCAGAACAGGACGAACTCTACGACAAGGCTGTCGCTTGGGTCACGGAATCACGTCGCGCCTCGATCTCCAGCGTGCAACGCCAGCTGCGGATTGGTTACAACCGTGCCGCCCGCCTGATCGAGGAAATGGAAGCGGCCGGAATCGTCAGCGCCCCCGAGCACAATGGCCAGCGCGAAGTGCTGGCGCCCCCGCCGCCCAAGGACTGATTTCCTTGAGCCCCTTTCGCGGAAAGATCGCAATGGCTGGTGTTTTGTTGGCGCTGACCCTGTCTTCGGGCCAGACGGAAACGGGCCCCGCCCGCAGTCAGCTGGAACAGTTCTCAAATGGCCTCGAACGGATGACGGCAGATTTTGAACAAGTAGTCACGGGGCCGGACGGGCGCCGTGAGAGCAGGGGGCTGGGACACGTTTGGTTAAGCGCCCCTCATTTTTTCCGCTGGGATTACCAAGGCGAATTCCCGGAATTAATCGTAGCGGATGGGGCCCACATCTGGCTTTTCGATGAGGGGCTCGAGCAGGTCACCGTGCAGCCACAGGATGAAAGTGCAGCGGATTCTCCCCTGGGCGTGCTGACCGACCTTGGACGACTCGACGAGAGGTTCCTGACCCGGGAGCTGGGCAATCACAACGGCATTGAACTGCTGGAATTGACTGGGGTAACACCAGACGCACAGTTCGAGCGCATCATACTGGGGTTCAGGGAAGGCACACTGGACTCACTGGTGACCGAAGATGCGTTCGGACTGCGAACGCAGGTGACATTCTCCGGATTGCAGCGCAACCCGGAGATTGACCCGGCGCTGTTTATCTTCACCCCCCCAGCAGGTGCCGATGTGATTGGCAACCTTGCTGATCCCAATTGAAATGGATGCGGCAGTCACCATCGAAAAGGTACAATGCGCCGAGTTAATCACTAAGCCGTTGTTATGCTTGATCCCCAACTGCTGAGAAAAGATCTGAACGCGGTGGCAACCCATCTTGCCGATCGCGGTTACACGCTCGATACAACGGCCTACCGCGCGCTGGAAGATCGACGAAAAGTGCTGCAGCAAGAACTGCAGGAACTGCAGAATCAGCGCAACACCAGCGCGAAAGCCATTGGAAAGGCGAAATCGCGAGGTGAAGATATTGCACCGCTCCTCGCTGAAGTCAAGCACCTGGGCGAACGCCTGGATACACTGGAGACCGAATTCCGTGAGCTTCGTGAGGCGCTCAGGGACTTGCAATTACAAATGCCCAACCTCGCGCACGACAGCGTCCCCGTGGGGCCTGATGAAAGCGCCAATCAGGAAATCAGGGTCTGGGGCACCCCACCGCAATTCCAATTCGAGGCACGGGATCATGTCGCTATTGGACAGGGCAATGGCCTCATGGACGCTGAAAGCGCCGCTAAGCTGGCGGGTGCGCGCTTTACAGTGCTGCGTGGCGGCCTGTCCCGCCTGCATCGTGCATTGGCGCAGTTCATGCTTGACACGCACACGCAGGAGCATGGATACACAGAGGTTTACTTGCCTTTTCTCGTGAATTCCGAGGCCATGACGGGGACCGGGCAGTTGCCAAAATTCGGCGAAGATGCATTTGCAACCACCGATGATCCGCCAAGGTACCTGATTCCGACCGCAGAAGTACCCATGACCAACCTGGCGGCAGGTATGATTTTCAACGGTGAGGAGCTGCCCCTCAAGCTGACCAGTCAAACACCCTGTTTCCGGCGCGAGGCAGGCAGCCATGGGCGCGATACCCGGGGCATGATTCGACAACACCAGTTCGAAAAAGTGGAGCTTGTGCATATCGTGGAGCCGTCTCAGTCAGAGGCTGCCCT
>CAXQNK010000072.1:0-8277 GCA_964225175.1 Candidatus Nitrosopumilus sp.
TTACTTGCCTTTTCTCGTGAATTCCGAGGCCATGACGGGGACCGGGCAGTTGCCAAAATTCGGCGAAGATGCATTTGCAACCACCGATGATCCGCCAAGATACCTGATTCCAACCGCAGAAGTACCCATGACCAACCTTGCGGCAGGTATGATTTTCGAGGGCCATGAGCTGCCCCTCAAACTGACCAGTCAAACACCCTGTTTCCGTCGTGAGGCGGGCAGCCATGGGCGGGATACCCGGGGCATGATTCGCCAACACCAGTTCGAAAAAGTGGAGCTGGTCCATATCGTGGAGCCTGCTCACTCAGACGTGGCCCTGGAAGAATTGACCGCCCATGCCGAGGCGATTCTTCAAAAACTGGAATTGCCTTATCGGACCGTAGTGTTGTCCACCGGCGACATGGGATTTTCCGCCCACAAGACCTACGATATTGAAGTCTGGCTGCCGGGGCAGGGCGCATATCGAGAAATCTCATCCTGCAGCAATTGCACGGATTTCCAGGCGCGCCGGATGCAGGCAAGATGGCGCAATCCTGATACCGGCAAGCCTGAACTCGTGCACACGCTGAATGGTTCCGGGCTTGCCGTAGGCCGCACACTGATTGCGATCCTGGAAAATTTTCAGCAAGCCGACGGTTCCGTGCGCGTACCCGGGGCGCTTCGGGCCTATATGGGTGGAATGAAGGCTATACCTGCCTGAACTCGGGCATCGACCACACCAGCGGGCCCTGTTCATACATCGAGCCCAGTCAGCCGCGGAGGCCATTGATGGAAATACTCAGAACACCGGCGGAACGCTTTCAGGGTTTGCCCGGATTTCCCTTCTCACCCCGCTATGTTGATGATCTCGGATCCGTGGCCGGATGTCGCATCCACTATCTTGATGAAGGCCCTCGCGAAGGAGCGGTCACGTGGCTCTGTCTGCATGGTCAGCCAACGTGGTCTTACCTTTATCGCAAGATGATCCCGGTTTTTCTGGCGGCCGGCCACCGTATCGTGGCTCCTGATTTTGTCGGTTTCGGGCGCTCAGACAAGCCGGTTGAAGATGCTTATTACACCTTTTATCGCCATCGTGACATGTTGCTTGAGTTCATCTCCCGGCTCGATCTGCGCAATCTGCGTCTCGTCGGGCAGGACTGGGGTGGCCTGCTGGGACTGACATTGCCCATGGAACAGCCTGAACGTTTTGAGGGTATGCTCATCATGAACACAGGCTTGGGCACCGGGGACACGCCCCTGACCGAGGGCTTCCTTGCCTGGCGTGAATTTGCGAACGCCCATCCCGACATGGACATCGCGGCATTGATGAAGCGTTCGACGCCGATTCTGAGTGACGACGAGGCAGCAGCGTATGCAGCCCCATTCCCGGATATCCGATTCAAAGCCGGTGTTCGCCAGTTCCCGAAGCTGGTTCCCGACCACCCTGAAGCTGGTGGCGCTGAAATCTCGCGCCGCGCTCGGGACTGGCTGCAAACCGACTGGGCCGGCAAATCACTTATGGGGATCGGCATGCAGGACCCGGTCCTCGGTCCGCCTGTCATGCACCGGTTGAAAAAGCTGATCAGAAACTGCCCTGAGCCGGTGGAAATCACCGAGGCAGGACATTTTGTTCAGGAGTGGGGCGCCGAAATCGCGCGCAGAGCAGTCACTGAATTAGCCTGACGAGGTGCGACCGCCTCCCCCTGGCCAGTGCCGTGCTATGCTGGAGGCATGGGGAAATATATTCTCACCGGCTTGGCGATTGTCGTTGGCCTGGGCATCTTCAAAGCAGCCCAGGTGATTCTTCGCAAGCTTGACGACGAATAGGAATCCTCAGGGCCCGGTACAGCTGTTCCCTTCGATTCCGACCAGCTTCTGAACCTCGTGAGTCTTAACGCCATCCAGCCCATCCAGCTCGAATGTGCCCATGTCGCAATCCGAGAAGGTTAGGGTGAGTTCACCCCAAAGCTGCAACTGGTCCGGCGGAACAGGCGCGGAGAAATTGCCTCCTTCCTGGCCAACCGACATTTCCAAGGTCAGCGGTGTGTCCAATGCGATACGACTTGAATTGAGCTCGGAAATCAGCCATAGACGCTGTCCATCAGCGCCGTATCCGTAAAAGTAAACCAGTGTCCCGAATTCTGTGCCCAGCAGGTTATATCCCTCGCCGTCAAAGGCAGGGTCATACCAGAGTCCAGCAGCATTGATGTACGTCAGGCTCGATGCCAGAGAAGCCAGTTCGCTTTGAGACATAGCGGGAATCGGTGTGCTGTAGGTCACATCAAAGGCCGCATTGAGAGTCAGAAACAGGGTGTTGGCGATGAATCCCTGTCCCAGGGATGTTGGGTGGATAGGGTCAAACCACACGCAGCGAATGCACTCGTCCACGGGGCCATAGACGGGGCCGAGCTGAGGCAGTTCACCGTCAATGGCGAAAACCTCGGGGTCCTCCCCCAGGCGCTCGAAAGCTGTAAACATATCAACTACGGTGACCCCCAGTCGCGATCCCAACTCGTTAAGTCGATCACGCCAAATCCTGCTGGCCTCGCGCATGTTCGTGGTATCGAAAAGATTTTCGATAACGCCCGGCACCTGCGACATATCCGGAAGGTTGTACACCACCACCTCTATTTCAGCGTCGAGCAACGTCTCGAGAATGATCTCGGTATTGGCCTCGAGCGTATCGAGAAAGGAGTAATCCCCGAATACCACGAAATTTGCGTTATCAAGAAAATCATTGCCACCGATCCAGACCAGCGCAAGGTCGCCCTCACCGAACTGTTCCGCGGCAGCGGTGTGCTGACCCTGTTCAATGAGGGAAGCGGACGTGGCGCCGCCCTGAGCAAGCTGAGTAATGGGCAAGTCCAGTCGAGCTGCAAGTTGTTCACCTGCCAACGGGCTGCGCTGGCCCGAGGGGTCATCCTGAAGGCTGTCGCCTAAGGTGACGATTCGATTGAACTCAAACGCGTGCAGTGTAGCGCTCGTAACAAGGGCAACAAAAAAGACAATGACTCTATACATGATTCACCTGATATTGAAATCTAGACCGGACCAGAACAAAGCCCGAAGCGAACGCCAAAGGGCGCCATTTTAATGCCAAAAACCTCGTTTATTCCAGCCCTGGCCCGTACTTGAATCAGCTGCCGGAACTCTAGCCCTGATCCAAGTGGAGTCTGGACTGTAACGGGCTCGAGTTCGAACCATTCGCTGCATCCACCTGGGCAGTCAGTGCGGTATCGATTCGCTCATCTGCGCAGGTTGTTTTAACGGAACGATAAAACATCAAGCTATACTTTTCCCATGAGCCGTTCACTCAGCAGGGGACTACAGGTACTGGCACTGCTCAACAGGCGCGACAGCGCTTCGGTAGCGGAGCTTGTCAGGGAACTGGATATTCCGCGTGCCAGCTTGTATCGCATCGTGGAGACCCTGATGAACGACGGGTTCATCTATCGTCATCAATCGGACGACCGTTTACGCATCACACTGAATGTTCGCTCATTGAGCGATGGGTTCACTGAAGAAGCGCACATGGCCGCCGTCAGTCAATCAACCCTGAGTCGGCTGACCCGTCGATTCAAGTGGCCGGTCACCTTGGCGACGATATCAGGAATGGATCTAATCATTCGGGAGAATACTGATTACGAGAGCCCTTTCGCAACGGAGCGGTTTTCCATTGGCTATAAGATGCCGGTGTTGGCGACTGCCTCCGGGCTTTGCATCCTTGCTTTTATGAACGACCCCAAACGCCAGATGTTCCTCACTGCCCTGGCCAAATCTGGTGGAGAGAACAGGCACATCGTTCACCGCGAACACACACTCAAGAAAAAATTCGCGGCGATTCAGAATCTGGGATATTCAGTACATCATCGTGCCCGCTCGCGCTCCGACCTGACCGCGATCGCTGTGCCCATCGTCACTGGTGAGGGTATTGTCAGGGGCGCGCTAACCATTCGTTATGCGCGTTCGATCGCCTCCGTTCGGGATGCTGTCAAAAAGTATGTCCCGGATTTGCAGGGTGCGGCCAAAACAATTGCGCGCCGGATTGACATTCACATCTCCCGGCAAAAAAAACTCAGTTCTTGGTCTGATTAGAAAGACGGATCGCGCTGCTTTATATGCGTCTGGTGGCATTGTCGATACCAGCTGGCAATCTCCTCACGGGTCGCCCACCAGATTCCATCGAGCTCGCTGGCAGCCTCGATAAACTCGCGAAGTGCGCGCACCCGATATGCCCTTCCAGACACGTGAGGGTGCAAGCCAATGTTCATCATCCGGGCGCTATGTGCGCTTTCAGCATGCAGAACCTGCATCTCCTCGATCAGGATGTCTCTGAACTGATCGGTGGTATGGCCCCGTCGAACCAGCAATGTGAAGTCATTAATTTCGATTGAATAAGGAATCGAGACCAGTGGCCCGGCATGTGTTTCGAGCATGTAAGGCTGATCATCGTTCATCAGGTCGCAATAGAACTCGAGCCCTTTCCCGGCCAGTATCCCAGGTGTATTTCGGGTACCGCGCAGAGAGGATGACAGCCAGCCTTTTGCCGCACGCCCCGTTGTTGCCTCGTAGACTTCCAGCGTGCGAGCTATCACTTCCTCTTCCAAGTCCGGCCGGTCATGAAATTGCGTCAGTAATTCACCCTGCTCGAAATTATGGGCGATGAGTTCACAGTTCCGCTCCAGTGCACCTTCCACCATCGCACGTCGACGCAGGCAGGTTTCCGCATTAACGGTGCAACCGGGCCGTACGCCTAGAGAGTCAAACAGTTCGAACAGGCGCCAGACGCCCACCCGCTGGCCATACTCTCTCCAGGTATAGTTGGGAAAATCCGCGACCCGTCCAGGCAACGGGTTGGGCAGGATGGACGGCCCGCCCGCGTAATAGCTCTCATCGGTGTCCTTGGTCAGATCCCAAGTTTCGAGGTTGATAGTGATCACGATCGCCAAACGCTTGCCGTCCGGCCAACTCAATCTTCCACGTTGGTGAATTGGGCTGTAGGGATATTTCATCTCTAATACAATGTCGACTACAGGAGATTGGGGCAAACACGCGATCAGCAAATGTCCAATATTGAGACAACAATGGGCATAACTACAATGCCTGAAGCCGTCGCCGGTTAAAGTACGGGACGGGGGAGCAGTGTAACGTGAAACGAAGAGACTTTATCCAAAATTCTTTGGTCACCGGATTGGCCGGTGTCCTGCCTGCGGCTTTTGTGACTGCTGAGGACTCCGTCAATCCTGACCATGTGGTTCCGAAGGCCGACGACAGGCGCGCCCTTGTGAACGAGCCGTGGGCCAGGCAGGTCCTCCAGCGTGAGGGGTGCGATGGAATCATTGCATTCAACCCAGTCAACGTCTTTTATCTCAGCAACTACACCAGTTTTTACCAACGCATGCAGTTGCCTTTTTCTACCTTCGCGGTATTTCCCCGTGATCAGAAAAAGTCGACCTTGTTGGTGACCTCGACCGCAGATCTGTGGTCCCTCACGAACGCCGAGCGCGAACACCCAGAGTGGGTGACTTACAGCCAACCTGAAGAATGGCGCCCTTACCTGGACCAGGAGAACTGGTCAACACACCCCTCTGCGGTGCCCGGGTTCGGCTCCATTTGGCCACAAAACTCGGCGACTTTCAGCGAGCGCGAACAACATTGGATTGAGGCCAGTGATCGGGCCGCCCCCGGGATCGCGTCCGCCCCCATCTACGCGTTAGCCAAGGCGCTGCATCGGTGCGGCCTTAGCAAAGCTCGCCTTGCGATCGATGACATGCAGGTTGCTGATCTATTACGCGGCATCGGCTTTGATCACTCCACTTTCGTGCCAGGAGAAAATATTTTTCGTAAAATCAGGGTCATAAAATCTGCAGTCGAAATAGGGCACATGCGCAAAATTGCCCGTGTGAATCAGGCAGCCACAATGGCCATGATAAGGCAGCTCGAACGCGGAGCGAATTCGAGGGATATTAATCAGTTGTTTCTGCTCGAAGCAGCCAAGAGAGGCGCGCACATGATGTGGCTGGTCGCGGGTGGGGTCGGTGGGCTTCGCCGTGCCGAAGTGACCGAAGGCGAACCGTTGCTGATCGACGCCGTCAGCTCCATCAACCACTATCATGGGGATTTTGGCCGCACTGTGGTTCTGGGTGAGCCCTCCGCCAAGCTTCAGCAACGGGTGACTTTAATCAAGGCAGGCTGGGAAGCTGCATTTGAAACCATGCGTCCTGGCGTTCGTTACTCAGAGATCAAGCGCGCCGCCCGAAAGGCAATGACCCGGCCGGGCCAGGCCACGCCCAAAGTTGGCGTTACTCCCCATTCGGTTGGGTTACAGCATACTGATGAGCCATTCCGTGACGGCCTTCCCTTTACTGTACGGGATGATCTCGAACTGCAAGAAAACATGACGCTGACAGTCGATTTCCCCAGCATGGAGATTGGCTGGGGTTCTTGTCATCTTGAGGATCTCGTGCGCATTACTACTGATGGAGCAGAACCCCTCGCGAGCATGGATGGACCTCTGGTCGTCATCTGAAGTTCCCCCCGTTCAGGCAACCTGGCCGGTTTTCGCGAAACGATGCGGATACGCACCCAGCGTCAGCATCATCATTCCCCCCAGAACGGACATGAGAGCGACGATTTTCAAGATAGGTACGTAGCTGGCATTCAGGTCGTAGACAAATCCAAATGTCGCCGGGGCGAGACCCGCTCCCAGCGCGAAGAAAACATAAAGAGAACCATACAGAGTGCCATAGTGCCTGAGCCCGAAATAGCGGCTTGTCAGATAAGCCAGAAGATCGAGTTCCGCGCCTGCAGCGAGCCCAATGATGGCGGCAGAAACCATGATGAGCGATGGTGACAGGCTGCCCCCGGTAAGCACCAGCGCAGCAATCGCCGGGGCGCAGAGAAAGATTGCCGCCACACCGGGCGCCCAGAACCAATCGACCAGCAGACCAACCAGCAGTCGTCCCAGAATTACGTTGATACCGATAATCCCCGCAAAACCCGCGGCAGCTCCAGCGCTTAAACCCTGATCAGTCAGCATTGGAACAAAGTTGGTTATCAATCCTGAGATGCCAGCCGCGGCGAGCACCAGACCGATCCCGATCACCCAGAATCGATAACTGCCGTATGCGTCGCGGGGTGGCAGTCCCGGCACCCCTCTCGTCAGGTCGCCGTTGGGAAGGGGCTTGGGCTCATCCGCCGGTGCGCGGAACCAGGCCCAGACCGCTGGAAAACCTATGCAGAATATCGTGACAGCCAGCAGCCCGTAGGCCAAACGCCAGCCAAACTCTTCGATTAACCAAGTCACATAGACGGGGCCGATGGTTGCCGCGACACCGGTGCCGACCAGCGTGATACCCAGGGCGATGCCCCGGTAACGATCGAACCAGGCATTGACCTGGCGCGTCCAGGTCACTGGCAAGGTGCCGGCAGCGAGCACGGACATGACAACCCAGGCGCTGTAAAACAACGGCAACGACTTGCCTGAAAACGCGAGTGCGGCCAGCGTGACCGAATAAAGCGGAACAGACCATAAAGCCACGCGGCGGGCGCCCACCCTGTCTACTAACAGGCCGACAAGCGGAGCCGTGATCACGGCCATCAGAATCATGATCGTCACCCCGGACTGCACCTGACCTCTCCCCCAACCGGTGTCAGCAGCAATCACCGAGGCAAAGACCCCGTGCGTGTAAAAACTGACGGACGAGAGGCCACAACCGGCGCCGATCATCGATCCGAGAAGCACTCTGCCACCTTTGCGAAACTCCTCGTATCGATCTGTGCCTCGACCTTTCATTCAGAAATGCCGCAGCAATCTGCCAAAACCTTCACACTGATCACTGATCTCAAGCGCTCGCAGGGCGTGCCAATACGTTGCGGTGTTAATGGCGACCACGGGTAAATCCCACTCCGCCTCAAGTTCAGACGCAAGGCGGGCCAGAGGCAGAGTGGTTCCAACTTGCACGAGGGCATCCACACGGTTCATCCTGAGCGATTCCATTTCGCCCCGCATCCGTTCCGGGCTGACCTGCGCAATGGCCGTCCATCTAGGGCACAGCAGGCACTGATCAGCGACCACCTCGAATCCAGCGTCGGTGAAGTATCGGCTGACCTGATCGTTGGCGGCGGGGAAATAAGGCGACAGGAATGCAATACGCTTGATGCCACCGATCGCCCTTAATGCTGCTGCGGTCGCATGTGAGCCGATACTGACACCCAGGCCGGAATGGTTCTCAAGTTTGCTTTGGAAAGAATCCGCGCCTTCCATTCCGCCGTAAAAAGTGATGGCGGACATTCCCA
>CAXQNK010000073.1:0-63170 GCA_964225175.1 Candidatus Nitrosopumilus sp.
GTACTTGGCGTTGTCGGGGCGCCGGCCCTGATTACCCGAGAAACCGGTCGCGATCTCCATCACGGAACCCACGTTGACCCTGTGGTGATTGCGCCCGGCGAGCAACGATGCCCGTGTTGGGGAGCAAAGGGCCGTGGTATGGAACTGGTTAAAGCGCAAACCATTTTCCGCCAGTTGGGTAAAAGTCGGCGTCTCGATGGCGCCACCAAAGGGCTCTGTGGCTCCAAAACCAATGTCATCAATCAATATGATGACCACATTGGGTGCGCCCTCGGGGGGCTTAATGCTAAAGGGTGGCGGGGCCGTCACATTACGCGCGTCCAGTTCTGTAACGGGCGCAGCTTCTGGCGGCTGAATCGGCAAGGACGATCGGTCCAGGGTATCCGCAAGCGCGATTGCCGCCCCACCACAGGTGATAGCGAGCGCCGCAAAGGAACGCGACACCAAAGATCTCAAGTTCTGCATGATTTGCCCTCTTTTTTTGAGTGCTAAGGTTTCAATAATGACGCCAGTCATAACGCCAGACAGGGAAATAATATAGACCAATTAGTAAAGAAGTTGGATAGAGAGCAAGAATCTACTCATCGGAGCGATGACTGTCAAACATTTGTCTATGTTTCAACTAGGCAGCCGTAGGAAAAAGGGCCCGCAAGCGGGCCTTTTTTTATCCTGGCAGGGGTCGGAGACGTGTCGACCTCGTCACCGGACTGGATGGGGCGGGTCGAATGGCGATGCCATGTGCCGAGATCTCTAGCCTGCGTTCAGCAGTAGCTGGCAACAACCACCCCCTGAGAGCACAGCCGGAGCCACTTGGCTCCGGCTGTCTTATTTCTATTGGCCAGTATCAGATTTGCAAGCGTAAGCTTCTCCGTCAAGTAGACATTTTATAATTAGAGTTGGACTTCCCACGGTTCTGGTGACACTTCTGGGCTAATATTCGAGCACAGGAGGAAACCGTACGAGCAACCGAAGATGCGACTATCATATTTGAAAGCGATCTCGTGCCCATTCGCTGATCTAGGTCAGTGGGAAACTGGAATGTTCAATTTATACTGCCAGGTTCGGTGGCTTGTATTGTTGGCGATGCTGGCCGGGCCCAGCCTGGCTGACGACCGCCGATTCGCAGGGATCGTATCCACCGCCACACCAGAGGCATCCGCTGCCGGCACTGCGATACTTGAACGTGGCGGTAACGCCATCGATGCCGCGATCGCTATTTCATTAGCCTTGGCTGTCAGTGAGCCAGCAGGCTCAGGTATCGGGGGCCAAACGGTATTGTTAGTGAAAGCGACAGGCTCAGACCCCCAAGTGATTCACGGTTCAACTTTGTCGCCGGCAGTGCTGCCTGAGCAGGTTACGCGGGAGCAGCTAACCTACGGCCATACGGCGTCGACCGTGCCATCCACACTGAAAGTGCTCGATCTTGCGTACCGTCGATTCGGCAGCGGCAAGCTCACTTGGGCTGAATTGGTGGAACCGGCTATCCACCTTGCGGCGCAAGGCGTCGCTATCGGCTCATTTCGCGCCAGATCGCTCAGCCTTCATGGCGAGAAGCTGGCAAAGAATCGTACGGCCCGGGATGTGTTCTACTCGAAGGACGAGGTACCGAAGGTGGGCGATATCTTGCGCCAGCCGCTGTTGGCAAGGACGTTGGTTCGAATTGCCGCACACGGAGCGTCTGACTTTTACACGGGCTCGCTCGCTGCGGAGATTGCTCAAGATATGACGGTCAGCGGAGGCTGGATCACGGCCGAAGACTTAGCCACTTTCCCTGAGCCCCGCATCACTGAAGCTCTCCGGTCAAGCTATCGAGGTTTTGAGGTATTTACGCTGCCACCGCCATTCGGAGGCTGGGTGGTGCTCCAAATTCTTAATATTCTGGAGCAATTCCCGCAGTCCAAACTGGCTGAAGACGATGATGAGAGACGGTTGGCCCTGCTGGACGCGATTCGAATTGCTCAGGGCACGCGGGACAGCGATCCCGTGTCCGATTTAAGGTCTTTCTCGGCAGACATAGCCTCGAAGACCTCAAAGGACACGGCACGCCGCTTACTGAGGGCCTACGCAGGCAAGACCGGTGGTGAGACCACACACTTTTCGGTGGCCGACGCGCACGGCAACGTAGTGGCCGTCACGCAGAGCATTGACAGCTACTTCGGCGCCAAGGTGGCCCACCCAAGCCTGGGTTTCCTTTACAACAACTACATGCAGAATTTCCGCATGGTGGATGATGGCAGCCCCTTCGTCTTGAAAGCCGGTGAAATGCCCTTGTCCTCGATGAGTGCGACCATTGTGATGAGGGATGGGAGCGCGCGGCTCGTTCTGGGCAGTCCCGGCAGCGCGCGAATCATATCTGCCGTTGCACAGGTCACCAGTCACTGGATCGACGTTGGTGCCGGTATTGAGAAGGCGGTGGCAACGTTTCGGGTCCATTCCGAACCCGATGATCGCGCATGGGTAGAGGGGCCGCAGTTGTCAAGCGACTTGCTTGGGGGAGTGGCAAGGCGAGGTTTTCGGCTAATGCGATCTGATTCGAGCCTGGCTGTTGGGAATCTCGATCCCTACTTTGGTGGCGTTCACGCCTTGGCCCTCGAAAGTAAAGGCTGGACCGGTGCCGCTGATCCGCGGCGCGATGGGCAAGTGAGCATTGCCTGGCAGGCTTCGGATTCGCGCTAGGGCAGCGTGCCGCTTCTCAAGACGGAATTCGCGATCAACGCCTCCAGAATGCTCTCGATACAGCCCGTGTTGTTCGCAGTATATTTGTAGCCGACGAAAGAGCCTGTGCTCGCGTTTCGCCCTGGGCCACCTAATGTCCGAAAGGTACTGATCCACTCGAGTTCATCACCAGCTCGCGTGGTTACTGTGGCCAAGGCGATCAACAGGAACCCAATTTGTCGAGCGAGCCTGAACAGGGTTCGACCAGCAAGCGGCAAAATTTTAATAACCCTAACGGGGCACTCTTCAATCACAGCTGGAGTGCAAAGGGGTACGCATAGGGCATCGCGAATACAGGCGATGACTGCCTTCAAAAGTTTTGGCTTGGAAACCTCGCCCTGATCACGAGATGAGTCGTCAGCGCCCGGTATTATCGGACGAAACCATCGATCAGTTCGTGATATTCAACTTCAAATCCGTGATCTGCCGCCCAGGCTTTCATCTCGCCTGAGACCGGGCCGTACAGGCACAACCGCGCGCCCATGGTTCTCTCGAGCACCTGGCCCACGAAACTGCCGTTGGCAAATCGCTCGGCGTGAAACATCATGGCGGCATTGTCCGCGTGGGTTTCCCAGAATGTCAGCAATTTATTGTCACTGCTGATGTACACACTGTAGACGCGTGCGTCAGGTTCGCCTTCTTCGTTGAACGCCACCATGGCCGCAACAATTTCCCGAAGTTCGTCTGCTTTGCCGGGAACGATTTCAAGTTCATAAAACACGTTAATGAGTTGATCAGACATGCAGCGCTCCTTCGAAGTTCACGGTTTGACAGTAAGTGGCCAGGTTCACGCCAGGCCCCGGGGTATCTCTTTTTTCTTGTCGAAAAACGGCGTGGTGACCACTTCGCATTCATGGTCTTCGCCATTTGCATCATGCAGCGTGAGGCGCTGGCCAACCCAGTCTTCGTCTTTCGGCGCTGCATGATCAAAAACCACGTAGCCAATGCCTTTTGACAGTGTGGGTGACCAGCAGCTGCTCTTGGTCACGCCAAGCTGTTTCCCATTACGAGAGACCCTGAGCCCGGAGTTCACTGCGGCCCCTTCGCTGACGTAGCCAAACAATCGGCGTCTCTGGTCCGCCCTTTCGAGCGCCTGCTTGCCGATAAAATTTTCCTTATCCAGGTCAACGAAGGCGCCGAGGCCGGCGTCATAAGGCGTCATGGTCAGGTCGATATCGGATTGATAATCAAGTATGCCAGCCTCAACGCGCCGCAGGCCCAGTGAAGCACTGCCCGAATGCTCCAGCCCGAAGGCTTCACCCACTTCGAACAGATAATCCCACAATGCCGAGTGGTCCAGGCCGGCATGCCCGTAAATCTCGATGCCAATTTCCCCCGTCCACCCGGTCCGGGAAACCAGCAGTTGCTGCCCGTCGAATTCGAACATGGCCGCGTGGAAATAAGCAAAAGGATCAGGGATTTGTCCCGGCGCCGCTGCTTCGAGGAATTCCAGTGACCTTGGCCCCTGAACCTGCAGAACACGGGATTGCGGGTCATCGATGACAACGTTCATGCCCTCAGACAACGCCAGGAACCACTTGGCCGTATCGCCATTGGCTTCCACATACCAGAAATGATCTTCCGCGAGACGAATCAGCACGCCGTCCATGACGAGGCCACCGTTGGGGGCACAAATCAGCGCGTAGCGGGCCCGCCATATCTGCATGTTTGAGATGCGGCGGGTAAAGGCCTTTTCGAGGAGACGAACGGCATCTTTTCCGCGGATTTCGATCGGTCGCTCAGGAATGTCATAGAGCATGATGTTGCGGCGTAATTTCCAATACTTATCGAGCGGATCATCCTCATCGGTGCCCACGGGTGACAGGCGACTGGCATAGACGGAGTACATCATGTCCTCGGTGATCCATTTCTCCGCGTAGGGTGACTGTTCAATCCCCCGCCGGAAAATATTGACCGTGGATTTGGAGCCCGCGTGTGCGCCGCGGTACACCATGTGTATAAGCTCTTTTGTGTCCATGGGACCCCTTGGTTCAATGAAGTGCATTTCGCCGCGATCGGGCTGTCTGTTGTCAGAACGTCTCGAAGATACGCACATTTTCAGCCATGCGCCAGAATTAATTCCAGACCGCTGGTGGCTTCGAATCGGCGATTGATCGGTACAAGGTCGGCGATTGTAATGGGCTCAGCTTTTATAGCTGGCGTCGGTGCGGTCCAACTTGCGCATCAACGCCGGCCAGGCGATCTGGCCACCCAGTCCTCTCAGGACGGATTCCACGACCTTGCGGGTATCGCCCTGGATGCCGGGATCGACAAAGTTCAGTTCATCTCCGGCCTGCGCGGAAACCTGGATCTGGCAGGTGGTTTCGAAAAAGTAATGTGACAAGAAGGTATTGGGAATATTCTCGCCCACGGTCAGCAAACCATGGTTTCGTAACATCAGAAAGGTGTTATCACCCAGGTTGGCCTGCAGGCGGGGCTGTTCCTCTTCCTTCAGCGCCACGCCCTCGTAATCGTGATAGCCCAGGCTGGACAGAACCAGGGTTGCCTGTTGCGAGATGGGCAGAACGCCGGCTTTCTGGGCGCTCACTGCGACGCCGGCGCGGCTGTGGGTATGCATAACGCAGCCAGCATCCTCCCGTGCCATGTGGACGCAGCTGTGAATAATGAATCCCGCGGGGTTCACCGGGAATGGCGTGTCTTGCAGAACCTGGCACTGCTGGTCGACCTTGACCAGCGAAGATGCCGTGATTTCCTCGAACAGCATGCCGTACGGGTTGATCAGGAAGTGGTGCTCCGGTCCGGGAATCCGTGCGCTGATGTGCGTGAAGACCAAATCTGACCAGCCGTACAGTGCGGTCAGGCGATACAGGGCAGCCAGGTCAACGCGCAGCTGCCATTCCGCCGCTGAAACCTGATTTTTCATTGAAGGGATATTCATTGCCGTCTCCGCGGTTCCGTCATCGGGTCAATTCACAGGTGAGGGGCCGATCGCCGTGTTTTGACCGTTTGCCCCTGGGTGCATTTGACCTGATTCTATGTGCCAAATCCAGATCAACGTACCGGCAAGGGCTGCACGGCCGCCCTTTGCCCGCGCGGAACGGCCGGGGCAGGGCTCCAGCAGGGCATCGGGGTGATGTTGATAAGACCACGAGTAGTTCATAAACTCGGATCACATCAAGCTCAAGACCGCGCCCATGCACAAGCAACGATACCTGTTCTTTCTCCTGGCAATCTTGCTGACCGCGAGTGTCCCATCGACCCTGTATGCGGACCCCGCGCACTTGCCTGAGGGATTCAGCGATGTCCTGGCTGCGGCGCCGGAGATTCGTCTCGATCTGCGTTACCTGGGCTCGGACAATTTTATGGGCCGGCCCGTAGCGGGCTATGAAGCCGCCCGGCTGGTACTGTCGAATGCTGCGACCGACGCGCTGGCGGCCGTACAGGGGCAACTCGAGGTGATGGGCCTGGGATTGCTGGTCTATGACGCTTACCGGCCGCAGCGGGCTGTGGACGATTTTGTGCGCTGGGCCAAAGACATGGACGACCAGGTGAACAAGCAGGCCTACTACCCTGATGTCGATAAATCGGAACTGTTCGAACGCGGGTATATCGCCGCCCGATCGGGACATACGCGCGGCAGCACGGTCGATGTCACGCTGGTGGCGCTGGAAAGTGGTGAACCTCTCGATATGGGTACGCCCTGGGATTTTTTTGGCCCGGAATCCTGGCCTGATGATGCGCGCGTTACGGAACAGCAGCGCGCCAATCGCCTGCTGCTTCGGACCCTGATGATGCAGGCGGGATTCCTGCCCTATGCACAGGAATGGTGGCACTTCACACTGGCAGCAGAGCCGTTTCCCGGCACCTACTTTGATTTTCCGATTCGCTGAGTGTGCGTGTGAATGTTGGATACACAATGTGCTGTGCTCATAGTGGCCACTGAGCCCGAAGATCCAGGGCGGAGCAAGCCGACGGCGCGGGAGTTGATCCTATGGCTGTTGCTGCAGGCTTTTTTTTGGACTGTCGCCCTGGTGGTGCCCCTTTTTATCCTTGGCAGGGCGTTGTGCCAGTGGGCTGGTTGGTGTGAATAGATGACTCGTAATATCTTCGATCACGCGGGAGTCTGGATGCGCCGCTCGCTGGCCAGCCAGTGGCCGTTGCCGTCATGAAATGGCTCGTCCGACACGCCAGGGACTATCTGCAGGCCCTGTGGGCCGGGCTCAATACCAAGTTGACGTGGGTTGATCTGTTGGCCATCGGTGTGATTGCTGTCATCGACCTGACCGTGGGCATTCCACCACTGATCTGGGTGCCTATCCTGCTGATCGCTTACCTGTCCGGCCGGTGACCCGGGCTGCAAGCCACGATCTTCATGACATCTGCCTGGCTCGTTCGCTTCGAGCGTCCCAGCGCAGTGCCGCATAGATGAACGGCGTATCGATGACGGCGATGAGGAATTTAAATACGTACTTGGCGGCGGCCAGTTTCAGCGCCGTGGCGAGGTCAACCAATCCCCACCAGACCACCAGGCCGTAAATCAGGGTATCAACCGCCTGGGATAACAGGGTCGAACCCGTATTGCGCAGCCATAGGTGTCGCGTACCGGTGGCCTTGCGGATGCGATGAAACACCCAGACATCAAACGACTGGCTCAGCAGGTAAGCGAGTAATGAGCCCATCACGAAACGTGGCGTATAGTCAAAAAGCGTGACCATGGCGGCGTGGACGGATTGTGCATAGACCGCGGTTTCGGGAAGCGCCGAGGGCAGAAAACGCAGACTGATCTGGGTCATCACGACCAGTACGACACTCAGAAAAAAGCCCAGCAACACGGCCCGCTGGGCCTCGGCGCGGCCATATTTTTCGCTTAACAGGTCGGTAGCGAAAAAGATGCTGCTGTAGAGAATGACACCCATGCTGGTCTGCAGGCCGCCAATGACGGTCAGCTTGGGTCCCATGATGTTGGCCAGCAACAGGCTGAATATCACCACGCCGTAAAGCCCGATCCGGCCGAACAGTCGGAAAGCCAGCACGGCAAAACCCAGGTCGACCAGTACGGTCATGATCCACAGGCTGAGTTGATGTTGACTGAAGAATTCCATGTTTGGCTCGCTTTCTCAGGGCCCTCGCCTGCACCGAATCATACCCGCTCGCCGCCCTCATCGTGAGCGGCGAATTCCCGATGCGGACATAGTTGGGGGTCCAGCGGCAGGGCGAGCGTGTTGTGAACGCCTCGTTTCGTTACTTCTGCGAGATGGGATATCCTTGCGGTGAATCCCGGATTTCTATATTTTTGTGGGCTCATTGATCACGGTGTCGTCGCGACGACGGGGGAGACATGGTTCAATCAACACGCTCGAGACTTCCACTACTGTTCTTTTTCTTGATGTTATGTGCCGGCCTTGTTGCCAGTACGCCGGTGCTCGCGGCCAAGCCTCAGTGTGGAAATAATATTTGCGAGGGCAACGAGTCCAAAACGTGCCCCGGTGACTGCAGCGCGCCCGTAGACGTTTGCGGTGATCTGGTGTGCGGCCCGACGGAAAGCTCTGAGAGTTGCCCCACAGATTGCGGTCCCGTTGATGTGTGTGGTGACATGGTTTGTGGCCCCTCGGAAAACTATGACACTTGTCCTGCCGACTGCGAGCCTCCCCCGCCGGCCGTTTGCAATAATGATGGAGTTTGTAACGCCGGTGAAGACTGCAACGGGTGCAATGACTGTGCGGGCGTGGTCAAGGGCAAGCCGGCAAATCGTTACTGTTGTGGTCTCGATACCTGCGACACGGGACTTTGTGGCGCGGATTGCGGTGCTGGCGTGCCTGAGTGCGGTAACGGCATAGTGGAATATGGTGAAGAATGTGATGACGGCCCCCTGGGCAGCGCGACCTGCGACATCTTGTGCAAGGAAATTCCCGTGCTTCCGGACGTCCCGCTCAACCAGTTCAATATTGGAGACTCCATCGGTGAAGGTGAAGCGGCCGACGGAACGATTGGATTGCCCAACCACCAGGCAGTCTGGTCAACGGGCTATGACCCGACTGATGCGGTCAACAGCCTCAACGAGCGATTCGAAAACGGTAACGGCGCCGCTTACACGGAAAACAACAGCAGCCGGGACATCCATATCAACCAGGCCGTGAGTGGGGCGGTGATGGCGGATTTTTACAACCAGGCCAATGCCGTGGTGAACGCGATGGTCAACGTGGAGCCGGGACATGCCGACATGGTCAGTATCCTGCTCGGTAATAATGATGTCTGTGCCGATTCCCTCGAGACGATGACCGACCCTGTGGCCTTTGCCAACCAGTATCGCGATGGCCTCGATGTGCTGGCGGCCTCGCCACTCGGCGAGGATGTCAACCTGTTGATTGCGGGTATCCCCGCCATCTACTGGTTATGGGATGCCAAGCGCAATGATTTCTGGTGTCGGACTTTTGCCTGGCCTTTCGTGCCTTGTCAGAACCTGTTGGCGGGTGCCGCAGATGACTGTTCAAGTTCAGAATCCGCGCAGGATCCGGATAACGTCTATCCGGGTGATGGATCCAATTGTCAGCGCCGAAAAGCGTTTCACGCGAAGATTCGTGATGTCTACAACCCCATTCTCAGGGATGTGCTTGAAAACGAATACCAGGCCAATGGCATGTTGACCAACGCAGAGTACATAGATACCTACGACATCCGTTTCGGCTCGGTGCATGTTAACGGCGGCGATTGTTTTCATCCCAGCAAGGCCGGGCAGGCCCTCATGGCGACCGAGGCTTATTGCCGGTCGAGCTGGAGCGCGGAATCAGCGTCGTGCTCACCATGAAGCGGGCCGCATCAGGAGGATTCAAGATGACATTCCGGAAAATCAAACCTGCCACCTGGGCGATCCTGCTCGCAAGCCTGCTTGCCACCACTGAGGTGATGGCCGACCCGGCGTTTCGAAGCGGGCCGGGTGGGCTGAGGATCAAGGACATCAAAACCGGACTCGGACCCGAGGCCGAGATGGGCCAGGTCGCCACAATGCACTTTATTGGCTGGCTCGATGAAAAAGGCGTTCGCGGCCGCGAGGTTTTCAACTCGCGCGTGCGGGGTGAGCCGGTGCGGTTCGTGATCGGTGCGCAAGGCGTTATGGAAGGCTGGAACGATGGCGTGCTGGGTATGCAGGCTGGCGGTCAGCGCATGTTGCTCGTTCCCCCGGGCAAGGCGTATGGCAAGCGTCGAATCGACGATGTCATTCCGGAAAACGCCTCGTTGATGTTCCGAATCGAATTGATTGAACTCGAGACGCGCTGATCAGGGCATCTCCGTATCTGCCATCAACTCCAGGTAGAGCGCTTCAAGGTCAGTGTGGGATACGTCGCTGCTCGAGAGCTCTTCGAGCAGTCGGCCCTCTCGCATGATGCCCACCCGCGTGCCTGATTCCTTGGCACGAAACAGGTCGTGGCTGGTCATCAGGATGGCCGCGCCCGCGTCACGCAGCCCCATTAGCAGACTTGAAAATTCATTGCTGGCCTTGGGATCGAGACCTGATGTAGGTTCGTCCAGCAGCAGGGCTGTGGCCTGTTTGGCCAGTGCGATGGCGACACCCACCTTCTGGCGCATGCCCTTGGAAAACTGGCTCACGGGCCGCTCGACTGCGGCTGGGGGCAGTCCGGCATCGAGCAGGAACTGGCGACAGGTCGCTGCGTCATGGTCGCGCCCGCCCAGCGTGGAAAAATACTGGAGATTTTCAAGCCCGGTCAGGGCGCCATAGAGCATCACCTGCTCAGGGATGTAAGCCAACCGGGCCTTGCTGCCGACGGGGTCGGCGCACACATCGATGCCGTTGACCTCGGCAGATCCGCTGGTGGGCTGGATAAAATTCAGAAACAGATTGACGGTTGTGGTTTTGCCCGCCCCGTTGGCGCCGAGCAAGCAATAGATCTCACCCGGTTCCACGCGCAGGGACAATCCCCGGAGCGCCTCGTGGCTGCCATAATGTTTGACCAGGTTCTTGGCTTCTAGCACATCGAGTCTCCTTGTTCCTTTTTCAGACCACGGGGTAGCGTTTGAATTGCCGCCGCGCACCGGCCAGCAAACCGAACATGAGCAGGGCCAGGGTAATCGCCGCCGGTACGGTTCGCCGCACACGCACATTGGCATCGGCCGGCGTCCAGCTGTAGCGCGGGAGTTGCTCCCAGTCCGAAGGGCCCAGCGTATTGCCTGCCTCCATGGACTGCACGAAAAACTGCCGCCATTGCTCGTGATGTGCATAGGCTGCGGTCCGAAAAGCCACGTAGGCATCGCGATCGCTGCCAACGAGCTGATTCAGGGATTGCTGGAACAGCAGGGCCGGTGACAGGAATTTAAGTCGTTCTGCCAGGGCCGATTGTCTTTCAGCCTGGGTCTCGAACGCAGCCAGTGTGGACTCAATGCTGCCGGAAATCTCCGCTTCGCTTTGCGCGACCGCGCGAAAATAAATCTCCTGGTCCAGGTCCGTTGATGATGCATCGGGATGATCAAAGAAGTATTTCTCCCTTGCGGCGGCAGCCTGTGCCTCAGCCTCGGTAGCAGCTTCTCTCAATTCGGTCGTCAATGCCACGCGCGAGGGCGCGGGAAAAAGGCTGGTTGCTGACAGTCCGATGACGGCGGGAACGATCACGACCAGCAGCAGCCAGAGATTGGC
Source organism: Candidatus Nitrosopumilus sp. (assembly GCA_964225175.1). Lineage (GTDB taxonomy): Bacteria > Pseudomonadota > Gammaproteobacteria > Xanthomonadales > SZUA-36 > WTJD01. The sequence continues at coordinate 11,324 of CAXQNK010000073.1, forward strand.
GAGAATCACGCCATTGGTTGCGGAGTCACGATTCTGGGCATTCACCAGCACGGCAAGGGCGAACCAGAAGCCGGTATACAGAAGGCTCATGGCCCACCATGCCAGGCTTGTGTCGAGCTCAGGGCGAGCGCCGCTCAGGGTCAGTATCAAAAAGGCCACGCCGATGGCCAGGCTCACCATCACCAGGGTGGTCAGTCCCCGGGCCAACAATTTTCCTGTAATAAACTGTTGCGGGTCGATGCCCTGCGCGCAGGCGAGCGCGAGGACGCCATGTTCCTTCTCTTTAGAGACCATGTCGTAGCACAGGGCGATGACCATGATCGGCACCACGAAGACCAGCACGAAGGACAGGTCAAAACTACCCACGGACAATCGCAGCGGATTATCGATATCACCACGGCCCTGTTGCAGATAAGCGGCATGCGCGTCGAAGCGATAATGTGCGGGCAGCAATTCCGAGCTGCCCACGGCCAAGGGCGCGCCAGGCGACAGGGACAGCACCACGTGCTCGGACAGCACACTAAAACCCAATGCGCCCGGTTTAGATGCGACGCCATCATCCTGGCGCTCGAGACTGCCCCGCAGCGTATTGCGGAGTTGGGTTTCTGCTTCCAGCAGGCCGGCGATGGCTCGCTCACTGTCATTCTGCCTGAGCAGGCCACTGCCGGTGGCGATGAAGGCGAGCGCGATCAGCAGGATAATGACCAGTGGCAGACCCCGAAGGTGCTTGAGCAGTCGAAGTTCCTGGGCCAGGTGGTGCATGCGTTCAGACCGCGACCCGGATGCGACGAACGGCCAGCCATGCCAAAGTGGTTGTACCTCCCAGCCACAGGACGAGCGCCAGCAGGAACGGGGCGCTGGCGAAAAACTTGGCGGCAAACCCGAGTCCGGCATAGTCATAGTTTCCAATGGCACGCCACAGCTCAGGCCCGGAGCGATAATCCGTCTGACCGGGTTGAGAATTGATCGTCAGGTCTCGATTCAAAGTTTCGATGAATTCGACCCTGAACTGCTCGGCGTGCCGCGCAAAATCAATTTCCTGCTCCAACCCGGTGCCCGACCACTGCATGGAGGCAAGTTGCACGGCGACGCGTGGTGAGAACAGGCTGGTGATGCCATAGACCGCCTGCTGCGAGTGCAATTTTTCATAGAGGGCTTCAAAATGCCGCTTGAAAACGGCGGCATCGAGTTGTTCAGTGAGGCTGAAAATGATGCCCTGGAAATTGATCGGCAGCTGGGATTCATCCTCTACGCCGTACAAGGAAAGCGTTTGCTGACGGCGCTCATCGATCACCTCGGCGGGCGAGCGACCATCCAGCCCGGATTCAATATCGGCAGCCAGCGCGGCCTGGAAATCGATCAACTGGGGCAGTGGATGTCGCAAGGCCGCCATGTCGGCTGCCAGGCGAGGCACCACGAAGCTGCTCACCGCCCAAAAGGCCAGCAACACGACCAGTGCCGCTTGTGAAGAGGCCAGTCGCGCCGAAACGGCGAGCGAGAGAAAAAGAATCACCCCCGCATAGAGGAGGTAGAACGCCACGACGGCGAGCGCTTCGGGAAGCAGCATGCGGCCCTCCGGCAGCAGCACCAGGAAAGCAAGCCCGGTAAGAAGCAGCGGGCCGAGGACAATGCCCACCGCGCCTGCGATCCCCAATGCTTTACCGACCAGGAGCTGGGCCGGTGTGACTCCGGTACCCAGCAACTGGCGCAGCGTGCCGGACTCGCGTTCCGCCGCAAAGGCCGGGAAGGCCAGCAAAATCACGAACAGGGGCAGCAGGATCTGAAGCGTGTAGGCGATGGTCAGTTCTGCGACGCCGCTGACCGCGGCGTTGTCGTCCGCCGGTCGCCCTCCGGGCAGATTGCGGCGGTGCGCTTCCAGCCAGATGGACACACCGCTAAAGGCCGTTACCCCGGTGTCGAAGAACGACAATGGGGTCACCGGGCGGATGGCATAAATGCCGTAGTGTGCTGCGGCGTGGGGGTTTTTTTCGCCCTGACTCTGCCATTGTTCCGTGATGAGCGCCTGTGCCGCCGCGCGTTCCTGGCTAATGTCCTTGTAGCGTGACGTGGCTGAGAGAAAGGCTACGGCAACCATGACAACCAGCACAACGGCCGTCAGCCGGACACGGGCGTCACGTCGCAGCATCACGAATTCTTTGCGAGCAATCGTGCCAATCATGCTCAGAGTATCGGCACGCTCAACCGCAGTATGCGCTTTTCGAAATCGTCGATATAGGCATCGATGCGGATTTCCCATTCACCCGGAATGATGGTCTCGTTAACCATGAGATGGAACATACCGCCCATGGGCTCGGCTTCTTTTTCAATGCCGTCGAGTGAAGCAGCCGGCAGGGACAGGAAGACCCGGACCCGCTGCATTTCGATGGCCTGGCCGTTATCGTCCCGAAACGTCATCATCAGCATGTTTTCACCGACACGGGCCGGTGACAGTTCGACCCGAACCTGAACGCCGCGCTCTGCTGCTTCGACGACGGTGCTGGATGGCATGGCCGCCATTGCGGCCCCGGCCACCATCGAGCGGGGTGGGCTGGGTAGGGTCATGGATACGGCCAGCAGCATCACGACCATCATCAGGGCGAACTCGCTGCGAATGGTTTTGCCCAGCGTGCCCGCTGCCGAGTCCTGTGCCTGTGCGAGCCTTCTTGTCAGGCGCTGCTTGTTATATATCGCCAGGCCGATAATGACGCAGACTACTGTGACCTTGAGCAGCAAACGTTGACCGTAATCTGTCGTGACAAGCACGCCAATGCCGCGCAATTGTACGGCACTGATAATGATGCCGCTGAGCAACAGTCCACCCACAACCCAGACCGCGCGCGAGGAAAACGCTGTCAACAAATCGGAGGCATCGGTCGCAACCTCGTGCCGAACTGCGTGACGCAGCGGCAGAAGTGCGGCGAGCCAGAACGCGACGGCAGCGAGATGAATCGCAACCACCAGCGCCATCAACCAGGCGGGTGGGGCGGTCGCGGCATGTCCGGTGACCAGGAAGCTGCCCAGCGTAAACAACGTACCCAGCAAGAGCGGTGCGCTGCCCGGCTGTTGCTGGCCCAGCGCCCAGGCCAGTAATAACGCGCCGGGCAGGCCGATCAACGCGCTGGGCCCCAGCGTAGAGCCCCACCCGGTCCGCCACGCTTCGAGACTGAACACTGAAAACAGGTCGCCGGCGAGCATCTCTGCGCCTCCCAGACCGATGGCGAGAGGCAGTGCGAGGGCCGTGCATATTGCCGCCAGGCGGCCGTGTCGGCGCGTGAGGACGGTGCTCGCGGCGGGCATCGGCAGCACCAACAGAAGCAGGGCACTTCCGGCCGCCAGTGTGCCCGCGACATAAAGCACGAGACGATTGGCGGCGACAGGCCAGCGCCAGGCGCTAGGCGCTGTGCTGGCCTCACCCACTGATCCGACCTCCGCCAGGGGCTCGCCCACGGCGAAGATTACTGAGCCGCCGACGGGGTGGGTATCGGCCGAAATGACACGATACACGGCCACGTAAGTGCCGTTTTCAAGGGCGTCGCCTAATGGCAAATAAACATCGTTGCCCGCGATGCGAAAGTCTCCCGGCGCGCCGACTTCCTGACCCTTGGCATCGAGGACCTTGACAAAAATTGGGCCGACGTTCTCATTGAAACCGAGGCGAATCTCCGTTGGCGATTGTGCCAATTCGGCCTCCGCGCCGGGTTCTGACTCGAGCAAAACGGCATGGGCCAAAGCGTTGTCGGCAAGCAGCAGCGCGCAGCCGAACGTCGCGATCGTTAGAACCAGTTGCCGCACCCAGGACATGGGGCAGGCCCTCAATCCTGGCTGGCGTGGGGCCGACGGTCTTCGAGTTGCGTCCACTGCCACGGGTACTGCGGCCGGTCTGGTTTAACCAGGATCAGGTAGGGTGCCGGCGTGGCCGTGGCTGACATGAAACCCCAGAACTTGGTGTGAAATTCGGGATCATCTAGATCCAGTGGTTCAGGCGGCAGATCGACATAATAATCGTCCCCTTCCGGGCAGTCGTTCAGCGTTCTGAAGAACACGATTTTCCCCGGTTCATTGGGCAGCAGGCCCCGGAACTTGAACTCGCCAACCCGGTCGGGCGGCAGCACATTTTTTGGATTGCTCCACATGATTTCATCGACGGTTTCCGTGACGGGCGGCATGCCGCCTTTCATCTGAATCGGAGGGTCTACCGGACGCATTTTTACCGTGATGTCCCAGTCGTCCCGCCACGCCACGGTGACGCGGAACATGCCTTCGGGAATTTTGACCCGGACCTGGTTCACTGGGCTGCCTTTGCAGCCGTGTGGTACGCGCATGATGATGTCCTGGACATAACCTGCTGGAGCCTCGAGGGCTTGCAGGTAGTTGTGCGCTCCGGCGGGCGCGGAAATAAACGCCAAGAGAGCGCAGATCACGATTCTGATTGTTGGCATGGGTCTCCCTCCAAGACAATTGCGCCGGGCCCGTGCGTAAGCTCGCGAGGACGCGGTGCTAATGAAAGTCATAATGTTCTATTAATATAACATTTAAACTTGTGGATGCATCGCATATAACGAGTAAATGATTGTGAAAAGTTTTTTTCAGGTCGCGGTTGGCCATACCCTGTGCCGGGTGCTGATGACGCTGCTCCTGGTGCCCTGCGCTCTGGCCAGCGAGGATGAGCGCGCGCGGGACTTGCTGGTTCGCAATGTCATGCTCATAGACCCGACCGGGCAGGTCGAAGATCGCCGGGTGAATATCCTGATGCGCGCTGGTCTGCTGGAGGTGGTGTCCGCCGACAAGATCGCACGCAGCGAGGCGCAGTGGGTTCTTGATGCCGAGGACGGTTACGTGCTCGGTAAGCTGGAAGTCGGTGAAGCACCGAATTTCATGGTGCTGAGCAAGGACCCGCGTGAGAATTTCGAGGTGCTTCTCGATACGCGCGAATTCGCGGTGTTCGCAATCCACAATGGCACCGTCGTTCGGAATCGCCTCATCGAAGTCGACTGGCATGATGAGGAGCATGAACCCAGAACCGGCGGCTGGCTCGCCTACACCCCGCCGCCCATGGCCGTGCCCATGAATTATCGAGACACCAGCAAATGGAATCGGTTCGAGAGTCGCTGGATTTCCGGGATTGTGACCGCGGCCGCTGCGCTTGATCGCACAAGTTGGCTCACGCAGAACGAGACCAGCCTGTCGCAGTTCGGCGATCTCGGCCGGCTGGATGGGGGGGAAGTCAGGGCGCTCAGGTTCGGGTTGTATGGAACCCTCAACTTCAAGCGGCCCTGGGTTTATGCTCTGACTGGCGCAACCAATTCCTTTGACAAGGGTTTCGAAACGGGCAATTCGGACAGTTTCACCCTGTACGACTGGAGGCTCGATATTCCCTTTCTTCGCCATTCCGTCATGAGTATTGGCAAACAGAAAGAGCCCATCTCCATGGAGCGGCTCATGGGCCTGGTGTTCCTGCCCCTGACCGAGCGCTCCATGGTGGCTGACTCACTGCTGCCCGCGCGGAATGTGGGCATCGTGTGGTCCGGCCATCATCCTCAACGGAGCTCCAGCTGGGCTTTCGGTGTATTCAATAACTGGCTCGGCCAGGAGACTTCCTTCAGTGAAGGCGCAACCACGTGGTCAGGCCGGGTAACCTGGGCGCCTTTTTCCTCGCCCGATGAGAGCAATATCCTGCACCTGGGCCTTGCCATGCGCCACACGAACGGCAACAGGGGGTTTCGCTACGGCAGTGAACCTGAATTCAACAAGGCGGTGAATTTCGTGGACACCAATTTCGGCGGCCTCGGAACTCTGGCGGCTGATGATTCCAGCACCTTGAACCTGGAACTTTCCTGGCGAAAAGGTCCTTTTTGGCTCGCCTCGGAATATTTTCGCACCACGCTCGACAGGGAAGGGTTTGGCGATCCGCGATTCGATGGGTATTTCGTCCAGGGCTCCTGGATTCTGACGGGCGAGATGCGGGGCTATAACAAGAAAAATGGTTTATTTGGAACGGTGCCCGTAGCGCGTTCGGTCTACCAGGGAGGGATGGGTGCCGTGGAAGTCGCGGCCCGTTATTCCACGGTCGACCTCGATGATGGCGCCGTGAGTGGCGGGCAGTCGGACGTCGCCTCTGTGGGTGTGAATTGGTGGCTCACGCCATTTTTCGCCTTGAGCGCCAACTACCGATACATCTGGAACGAACTGGGCGGCAGCAAGGGGACAACGAGCGCGGTAATGACTCGCATGCTGCTCATGCTGGACTGATGAGATCTCGCTTCTTGTATGGTCCAGGAAACCAGGCTTCGAGCATGAGGCTAATGCTTGGCGCCCCGGTGCAGCGAGCGCTCATGCTCTGCGTGCTGCTCGTCTCGGGGGCGTCAGCACAGGAACGGACAGGTGCGGTGTTCAGGGACTGCCCGGAGTGCCCGGAAATGGCGGTTGTGCCCGCCGGTGAATTCCTGATGGGTGCCGATCACCACAGCCTTATGCGTGGCGGAGAAATGCGATTCGAAGGGCCGGTTCGTGCTGTGCGCCTGCCGGCAGCCTTCGCGGTGGGGCGTTACGAGGTGACCGTGGCCGAGTTTGCGGCATTTGTGGAAGACAGCGCGCATCAGGTGACATCGGAGTGCCGTCATTGGAGTTCCCCGGACGAGGGCGCCACCGCCAGTTGGCGCCGGCCTTATTCAGACCGGGCGACTTCGGCGAATGAGCCTGTGGTGTGCGTAAGCTGGCACGACGCCCGGGCCTACGCGGCCTGGCTGAGCCGGAAAACCGGCCTCGGTTACCGACTGCTCACGGAGGCGGAGTGGGCTTACGCGGCACTCGGCGGGAGTTCGTCGACCTGGCCCTGGGGTGAATCCGTTGATCCAATTTGTCGTTACGCGAACGTATTTGACCAGTCTGCACACAGCCTCCTGGACCGGCATCCGGTGAGTGGCGTAGAGGGGGGATCCGCTCAGTGCAGTGATGGTTTCCCGGGGGTGGCCCCGGTGGGCCAGTTGCTGCCCAATGCATTTGGTCTTCATGACATGGTCGGCAACGTCTGGGAATGGGTGGCGGACTGCTCTGTTCTGCCCTATCCGGAGGGTCCCCTCGATGGCTCGGCGGTGCAGGTCGAGGGCCCGTGCGAGAAAAGGGCGATTCGCAGCGGCAGTTGGCGCACGCGGCTTGAACGGCATCGGCCGAGTTTCCGGGGGCGTGATCCGGCCAGCACCGCGAGTGATATTTTCGGGTTCAGGGTGGCGCGAAACCTGCCCGAAGACGATTCGACCTGATGGAGATCACTGGGTTTACAATACTGATCATGCGTATATTTTCTCCGAATCTCGAGGCTTTGGACCCATGCTGACCGTCAGCAGGCGCTGGTTCCTGCAGCACGCTGCACTGGCAGGTGGCGGACTGGCGATTGGCCTGGTGAACGCCCAGTTCGGTCCCCCACCTGATCTGCGGCCTTCGTCGGCGCAGTTTTCCGCCATGATCCGGATTCACCCGGACAATCGGGTGGTCATTGTCCCTCCGGTGGCGGAAATGGGGCAGGATGTGATCACCAGCCTGGCCATGCTGATTGCAGAAGAACTGGACATTGACTGGCCCGCGGCCGAGGTGGCCATTGCCGGGCATGATCCCGCGTTTTACAACGCCTGGGGATCGCAGTCCGCTGGCAACAGCCGCTCCGTGAGAGTCTGGTTCATGCCGCTGCGTCGACTGGGCGCGGCCGCGCGGCAAGTGCTCATGGCGGCCGCCGCAGCGCGCTGGCAGGTGTCTCCGGCTGTGGTGAGAACAGCGCAGGGCATGGTGATTGAACCCGCCAGCGGGCGTCGATTGGCCTACGGCGAACTGGTGCACGAGGCGGCCAGCCTGCCCCTGCCCGCGGACCCACCGCTTAAAGCGGCCGGCACCTGGAAGCTGCTGGGCCACTCACAGCCGCGCAAGGACCTTGAGGCCAAGCTGGATGGATCGGCAGCCTTCGGCGCCGATGTACGACTCTTGGGCATGGTGTACGCCGCGGTCAGCATGGCGCCTGATATCGAAGGACAGTTGGCCGATTTCGATGAGTCTGCCTGTCGTTCCCAGCCCGGTGTTATTGACGTGGTGGCGCTGGATAATGCGCTTGCAGTGGTGGCTGAGAACAGTTGGCAGGCGGACAAGGCCCTGAAGAAAGCGGCCGTGACATTCTCTCCAGGACCTTATTCCGAAATGAATGACGCCTCCATTACGGCCGAGTTGGACCGGTGCCTGAGCAACGATAGCGGCAACGAGGCCGCCCTGGAAGGCGACCCCGACAAGGTGCTTGACTCGGGTCCGGTGATCGAAGCCCGTTATTCGCTGCCCTACCTGGCGCATGTGTGCATGGAGCCCATGACTGCGACCGTCGCGGTGGACGCCGACACAGCGCTGGTCATCGCCCCCACCCAATCGCCGCAACGCAGTGCGCAGCGGGTCGCGGAACGCCTGGGGATTGCCGTGGAACAGGTGGAGATGCGCAATACCTATCTCGGTGGCGGCTTTGGTCGTAAAGGGCTGGACTACGCTGCCATGATGCAGGCCACGGACCTTGCAAAAAAAATCGGGCGGCCCGTGCAGGTGAACTGGGATCGGAAAACCGACATTCAGCAGGATCAGTTCCGCCCGGCGGCGCGTTACCATTTTCGCGCTAAACTGGGGGAAGATGGTCTCCCCGCCGCGGTCGATCTGCGCATTGCCACGCAATCTTTGCGCCGTAAACTGTTTCCCCAATACTATCGACCTGAAGGTTACGAGCTCTCGGATGATCTCTTCAATTACGCAATGCCAGCCCGGCGGATTCGCTGGATCGAGGCAGACCTGCCCGTGAGCGTGGGTTACTGGCGTGCGGTATACAACTCCAATCATCCCTTTGCGACCGAGAGTTTCATCGACGAACTGGCGCACCATGCTGACCAGGATCCTTACCAGTACCGACGTCGTCTGCTCGCTCACCGTCCCCGGCTGGTCTCGGCGCTGGACGCTGTGGCCGAAGCAGCGGGCTGGGCGCGCAGCATGCCGGAAGGATACGGCCTGGGCATGGCGTGCATCGATGGCTGGGGCAGCGTGTGTGCGCAGGTTGCAGAAGTCTCCGTGGATGCCGGCCGGGTTCGGATTCACCGCCTGTGGGCGGCGGTTGATTGCGGGCTGGTCATATCGCCCGACAGCGTCGTAGCCCAGGTGGAAGGTGCCATTGCTTACGCATTAAGCGGGGTGCTGCAGAGCCGGATTTCATTCCGGGGCGGCGCAGTGAGCGAAACCAATTTCGATGACTACCCAGTGCTTCGTATCCAGGACATGCCTGAGATCGAGGTGCTTGTGCTGCCCTCAGATGAGCCGCCCGGCGGCGTTGGGGAACTTGCGCTGCCGCCCTGTGCGCCGGCCGTGACCAATGCCCTGTTTGCCGCCTCCGGGCAGCGTATTCGGTCTCTGCCGATCAAAGGCCAGACCTGATGGGTCGTGCCCTGCTGGTGCTGGGGGGCTGTGGCGGGATTGGCCGCACACTGGTCCGGGAAGCCAGCGATCACGGTTATGAGGTCTGTGTCATGGATACGCCCGCTTCATTATCGGCACACCCTCCCCAGGCGGCTGCGTTTGCGGTCGATGCCCGCTCTGAATCTTCAATGAAATCCGCCTGTAGCCAGGCGTGCGAGAAGCACGGACCCTTCGACGGTTTTGTAAATCTTTGCGGCTACCTTGGGGCGCCTGATCCGCTGGTGTCCGTTACGCCAGAGGACTGGAATGATGTCGTGCAGGGCAACCTGACAGCGGCCTGGCTCAGTGCGCGCTGCTGCGCCGAGGCGCTTGCACCGGGCGCAGCAATGGTGATCGTGGGTTCCGGCCTGGGAGCGGTCCCAAAACCCGGTTATGGCGCCTATGCCGTGGCAAAGGCGGGTATGGTGGGGCTGACCCGGCTGCTCGCAAGGGAGCTTGCGCCCAAGTTGCGGGTGAATTGCGTTGCACCTGGCCCCGTGGACACGGCCTTTCTGACCGGTGGGACGGGCCGCTCCGATGAACAGGGCTCAAGTCGGGTGGACCTCGAGGCGCATGCGGCGCAGAACCCGCTCGGCCGGGTGGCTACTCCTGAGGACGTGGTCGGCCCCATCGTGTTCCTGCTCTCTCCGCAAGCGAGTTACGTGACAGGCCAGACCTGGTACATCAACGGCGGGACATATTGCGGATGAAATTGCCGGGTATTCGCACCATGGTACTGCTGGGCTTTCTGCTGGGCCACTTCGGGGCCTCAGCCCAGCAGACGTTGCGGGTGGGCAGTTACGTGACCGACCGCAGCATCGGCATCTCGCGCGTCATCAAGCCCTGGGTGGACGCGGTACAGGCGGATGCCGCGGGCGCCCTGAACATCGATACCTATTGGGGCGGCACTCTAGGCAAGCATGCGCATCGCCAGTATGAACTCGTGCAAAGTGGCATCCTGGATGTCACCTGGGTGCTGCCGGGCTATACCTCCGGTCAATTTCCGGAAATGGGCCTGTTTGAACTGCCGTTTCTATTTGAGTCCGCCACCGAGGCGGCGGTTGTGGGCTGGCGGTTGTGGGAGCGAGGCCTGCTGACCGGGTTCGAGGACGTGGTCCTGGTCGGTTTTTTTACCACCGAACCCAACACGCTGTTCATGCGCACACCGATCAATCGGTTGGCCGACCTGCAGCATCTGAAAATACGCAGCCTGGGCGCGATCCAGGCCCGCTGGCTGGAGCTGTTTGGCGCCTCTCCGCAAACCCTTCCGGCAGCGGAGATGAACCAGGCCCTCGACAGGGACGTACTTGATGGCGTGATCCAGGGCTGGACCGGCATGCAGACTTTCCGCAGTTATCCCCTGGTGTCCCTGTCGTACGATATTCCCATTGGTACCACACCTTTCCTGCTGCTGATGAACCGGACCACTTACGAGGCCCTGCCGGCGGCGGCTGCAGCGGCGGTGAAGCGTCATGGTGGACTTGAGGTCGCTCGTTCGGGTGGGCTGGGTTACACACAAGTCGGAGATGCCATTCGAGAAGGTCTGGCGCGGGCGGGGCGGTTACGCATGCTGCGCCCGGAGGGGGAAGAGCGCGCGGCTTACCGGAGCGAAGCCCAGGATGTCCATGAGTGGTGGATTGAACGCACACCGAACGGCCGGGAGGTCTATGACACGGCGTTGGCCATTCGCTCGCAATGGAGGGCCGAGCAATGAGTGATCGCGCTAAAGCCTCCCAACTGGCCGCCAGCGTAGATCGCTGGACGCGTGGTACCGCGCTGGTCGGTTTTTTCGGGCTGTTGCTGATGGCGCTGCTGATTTTCTATGACGGCTTGGCCCGATACCTGGCGGCGCCGCGAATTTCCGGGTTCTCCGACTACGGTGAACTCGTTTTTCCTGTGGTGATTGCCTCCTGCTTTCCCGCAGGACTCTTCCGACGCACCCACATCACCGTACGTTTGTTGGGACACGCAACGGGTCCGAGGCTTAACAGTTGGCTCGAGGTTTTTGCGGCTGCCTTGACCCTGGTGTTTTTTGTCCTGCTGGCATGGCAGTTTGTCAACATGACCGCCGTATTCGACGCGGCAGGCCGCAGCACCCCGACCATTGAACTGCCCATCGCCCCCTGGTGGTGGGTGGCCACCGTCATCATGGGACTGTGCGTTCCGGTGCAGGCTTACGTGCTGGGCGTGAGCGCGCTCATTGCCTGGCGGCATGACGGCTCCGAGTCTTTCGAATCGGCGATCTCCGGTCGGCTGGGCGAGGATGAGCGATCTGATGACTGACCCTCTAGTGCTGGGCTTGCTGGGCCTGGGTGCCATGTTCCTGTTGATCGCGCTGCATGTGCCCGTGGGCGTGGCGATGGGCCTGGTCGGACTGGCAGGGACAGGACTCATGATTGGATTTGGGCCAGCTCTATCCCTGTTGGCCATCGAGCCATCGGCGGCGATGGCGTCTGAGGGGCTCGCGGTGATCGCGATGTTTCTACTGCTGGGTAATTTCGCGCACGTGGGCGGACTCTCGGCGGAACTCTATCGCCTTGCAGATGCCTGGCTTGGTCACCGGCGCGGCGGGCTGCTGTTCGCAACCATAGGCGCTTGTGCGGGATTCGGTGCCGTATGCGGCTCATCTGTCGCCACGGCGGCCACCATGGCACGTATTGCATTGCCGCAGATGCTTGAGCGTGGATATGCGCGCTCCCTTGCCGCCGGAGCCATCGCCTCGGGCGGCACGCTGGGTATGGTGATTCCGCCCTCCCTGGTGCTGATTCTGTATGGCATTCTTACCGAGAACTCTATTCTCGTCCTGTTTCTTGCGGCCATGGTGCCCGGTCTGCTCGCTGTCGTGTTCTACGTGGGCGCAATCGCGCTGATGGCGCGATGGAGGCCCGATCTCGCGCCGCGTGGCGAGCGGCGCGGTTGGGCGTACAAGCGCGCGGCTTTTCGCAGCAGTTGGGCCGTGGTGCTGATGATTGGCGTCATTACGCTGGGTATTTACAGCGGCGTGTTCACAGTGCCTGAGGTGGCCGCAGTGGGCGCGTCAATTGCCTTGTTGCTCGCTGCGCTGCGGCGGCGCCTCAACCGTCGCCGTTTTCTCAATGCGCTCTCCGACACCGCGGCCAATACCGGCATGATTTTTATCATCATCATTGGCGCATCGATCTTTTCCTACTTCGCCACCCTGTCCGGTTTGCCGGCAATCACGGTGGCCTGGATCCAGGGCCTGGGATTGCCTCCCTTCCTGGTCCTGGCCTGCCTGCTGCTGTTCTACCTGTTCTTGGGTGCGGTGTTCGATACCGTCGCGGCCATGGTGCTGACCCTGCCATTTGTTTATCCTCTGATCATCGGCATGGGTTATGACCCGATCTGGTGGGGCGTCATCAATGTCGTCATCATGGAATTGGGTATGATCACACCACCGCTGGGCATCAACGTGTTCGTGCTGCATGGCATGGCTACAGACTTGCCTCTCAAAGAGATTTACAAAGGCGTGCTGCCTTTCGTGGTGGCCGATTTGCTGCGCCTTGCCCTGTTGGTGGCCTTGCCTTCGGTCACCTTGTGGTTGCCGCGCACCCTGGGCTGGATGTGATGCGCATGCGGCCATCAACAACGAAGTCCCGAATCCCGCTGGGATGTTGCCTCACCGCGGTTGGTCTGTACTTTGCACTGATCAACCCGGTGTGTGCGCAGGACCCGGCTGCGGGTGAAGCCTTCCGAGATTGCCCTGAATGTCCCGAGATGGTGGTCGTCCCGGCCGGTGCTTTTGTCATGGGCACGATGAAGGAGACCGAGGAGTCTGCTGAGCACCCCGCCGAGCACGAGTTGACCCTGGTGCGCATTGAGCGGGCATTCGCGATCGGGCGCCACGAAGTCACACGGGCTGAATTCGCAGCGTTTGCAGTCGCGACAGGCTTCCAGCCAGCTTCGGCGTGTCGCAGTTGGGATGCCGAGCGCTCGCGTTTTGATGGGGTGCCGATCGAAGACTGGCAAAACCCCGGTTTCCCCGCCAGGCTTCGCGACGACCATCCGGTCATCTGCGTGGACTGGCACGAATCGCGCGATTATGCCGAGTGGCTGTCGGCGCAAACCGGGCAACGCTACCGTCTGCCTTCCGAGGCGGAATGGGAGTATGCCGCCAAAGCGGGGACCCAGACCTTGAGGTTCTGGGGGGACGACCCCTTCGAGGGTTGTGATTTTGCCAATACCTACGACCGTACGGCTTCGGAAGTCTACCCGCTGGCCTGGCAGCGGGCGGAGTGTGCGGACGGCTACGCGGACCTCGCTCCGGTTGGGTCGCTGCAACCCAATGCCTTCGGCCTGCACGACATGATTGGCAATGTCTGGGAGTGGGTCGAGGACTGTTCCTCGCGAAGTTACATTGGCCGGCCCAAGGACCAGCGCGCGTGGGTCTGGGACGGATGCGTACGGCGGATACAGCGCGGTGGCAGCTGGATTACAGCACCTGCCCGCAGCCGTTCGGCCTATCATGGCGACGGCCGGTCTACGGACCGGGCCGTGTTTTTCGGGTTTCGGCTCGTCAGGGAATTGTCCGAATGAAGCTGCTGATCTCCAGCGTTATCTGCGTGGGGCTCACAGTCAGCCTGGGCGTATTCGCCTCTGAGGCCTTTCGTGACTGTGAGGATTGCCCACTGATGGTCATGGTACCCGCCGGAACTTTCCAGATGGGCACCGCGCCGGGGGGTTACGAGGCGGTGGAGCCCACGGGTGAAATGCCGGCAGTGAGCTTACGCGTGCCCGCAGCATTTGCCATCGGCGCACACGAGATCACTCGTCGGCAATTTGCGGTGTTCCTGGAGCGCACCGCTTCGACGCCTCCGCAGGCATGCAGGGCTTGGGTGGATGGACGCTGGACGGTGGCGGCAGGCACCGATTGGCAAGGTCCCGCGCAGCCGGCTCAACCGGAGGCTGAACATCCGGCCAATTGTGTTTCCTGGCATGACGCAATGCGCTATGCCGAGTGGCTGACTGAATTCACGGGCGAGCGCTATCGACTGCCATCGGAAGCGGAGTGGGAATACGCCGCGCGCGGCGGCAACCCGGCACCCCGTTGGTGGGGCTGGAATTCCTTTGAGGGCGTCTCGATTTCCGATGCCTGTGAACATGCGAATGTATACGACGTCAGTGGCATGCGGGCGTTGGATTTTCCCTGGCCGCATGCGCGCTGTGATGACCGCCAGGTCGGGGTCGCTCCGGTGCGGACGTATGACGCCAATGCCTACGGTGTGTTTGACGTCATTGGAAATGTGTCCGAGTGGACCATGGACTGTTTTACGGGCAGCTACCTGAATCGTCCCCCTGATTCACGGCCATGGGTCTGGGAAGGCGGCTGCGAGACCCGGGTGGTGCGCGGCGGGTCATGGGCTTCGCGCCCCCTGCAGGCCCGTTCCACCCATCGCGCTCACAAGGCGCCAGGCTACCGGGGTACCGATACCGGTTTTCGAGTGGTGAAGGAGTTGACGCCCTTCGATTAATTGCCCTTCGGGCCGGGCAATGCCGTATCCGGGGACAGGATCTGCCTCAAGCCTCACCAAAGAACGGGTCAGGGCGACTGGGGTCGCGGAGCTTGGCTGCGGCTCCAGCCCCAACCAACGGCAAACCCGTGGGGTCAAGCAGTCCGATCTGGACCAGCACATTGGCCTGGTCCCAATGAATGTGCTCGTAGGCAACCTTGTCATTCTCGATGCCGACGATCACCACGAAAGCCGCCTCGACGAATTTTCCGGTCGGCTCCACCCCGGGCAGCATCCAGTCAATTCGCGAGGTATGCGTAAACGAGATGATTAATTCATCCACCAGGCGTTCAGCGCTGTAGGTGCGGGACAGTGTCTCGAATTTAACATCCGGTGGAAAAAACTGCCCGATGAGTCGTTTCGAATAGAATCTGCGTACGCCCACAGGTCCGTGCCCGCCGACCATGGTCGGGACGTTGACGAGGTGGGGGTGCGGGGCCATCGTGGCCATGGTCAGGTCCAGGTCGCTGTCCAGTTCGGCCTCCATGTGCTCGCCAAAAATGGCGTCGAGCTTCTCTCTGAGCGCGGTATCCGTCATTTGTACTTTTCCTTGCTGGTAATTGCCGTTTGCACCGGGTGCGCGGGTGTATGTGCCAATGCCTTGATTATAGGCCGGTTGCCGCTGACACGCGCCTGCTTGCCCGGGTCATCAGCGCCCGGGCCTGGGTGAGACGTACATGGTGATGTCCGCATGCACGACCCGAGTGCCTGATTGATCGAAAACGTCGACATTGACGATCACATCCCGCGCCTCGCCCTGCTCGATGGGCGGCAGTGTCGCCGTGGCGCGCACGTGGCTCGTGGCCTTGGCGAGGTACTCGATCGTCATGCCCCTGGGAATCCATCGCATGCCGGCCGGGACCGAAACGTCTGTGCCGGTCCCCGCTACGAGTTCACACAGGTTCGCCATGGCGATGGCATGCACCGTGCCAATGTGATTGGTCACGCGCCGACGTTTTTTGAATCGCGCCTCTGCGCGACCGGGCTCGAGGCGATCGAATGTCGGACGGATGCTGGCGAAATAGGGCGCTTTGAGGCACACCATACGGGAAAAAAACCAACGCCCAAGCGCGGTCCCGCCATGTCGTTTCCAGGTGCGCAGGGTCATGGAGGGAGGTGCAGCGGACCGTTTGTTCGAGGGGTTCATGTCAGGTGCCTGTGATTTATGGAGGTTTCGCAGGTTCTTGCAGCTTCAGCGGTTCGGGGTTTCCCGGATCACCTCGCGATCGAAGTCACCCGCCTGGGCGTTGGCCACCATGTCCGGATAAAATGTTTCAAAGTCCCGGGAGATCTCATCGAATGGTAGGTCCGCGAATTCCCCTCGGAAATTGAGGTATTCCATGTGCTGGCGCCCGTCCAGGTCAAAGGGGTGAAAAATCGAGTCTTCCCTGCCGTCGAAATCCAGCGGCTGAACGCGGAAACGTTCACACAGGGCGATATTGAAAACTGGCGTGGCCTTGACCCAACGATCCTCGAGATACACCGAGGTGTATCCATGCCAGTAAAAAATATCTGTGCCCATCTGGCGGCGCAGGTTTTCGGTGGACAGGTGATTGCGCACATCGGCATAACCCAGCCGCGCGGGTACACCCAGTGCTCGACAACATGCGGCATAGAGGATGGATTTGGGCACACACCAGCCGCGCATGAGTTCCAGTGTTCGGCTTGCGGCGAAGTCAGAGAGCTGCTCTGCGGGAAGGTAGGGGTCGTAGCGGACCTCGTCGCGGACGGCATAAAAGAGCGCGAGTACCTGGTCGAGTAGACGCACACTCCTGTCACTGTGGGTTTCAATAAAGGCTTGTACTGCCGGGTGATTGAAATCGATCGTCGCGGTGGGCTGCAGGTAAATCGACAGATTGGACTTAGTTGTGGTCATCGATGAATGAAACCCCGCGCAATGGAGTGGCAGTTGCCTGGACAGACTCTACGTTGATCCATCGGTTTATGCCATATCCGCTCTCTCGAATTCCAGAGCGCTGCTCCAGATTCATTCAGTTCATAGTGTTTGGAACGTCAATTGGATGGATCTTTTCTGGGCCGTTCGACCGGCTCTAAAAACGGAATCAGGGTAAAAAATCCCCTCACGGAGCCGCGTGGGCCTGTTTCTTTTTACAGTTTTTCGATGCCATTTTATACAGTATAAATAATTGCTTTTATTGACATTTTATGTCACAAACCCCATGTAAAAAGAGGGCTTGAATCAAGCAGGCTGAGGTGCCTGTGGGGCGTAACTCCCTGTTGGGCCTGACAAAGCAGGATGTTTTGCTTAATTGGCATGTTTCCTGCATTAGTTTCATGAAAAATTTAATTTTGGGCGAGTCGTAACAGAAAATCACCGCTCTACCACCGGAAAAGGAATTCAGACAGTGCGCGCAATCGAGAGAAACTTTTCAATCATCTTCCTGTTGAGCTGCCTGCTCACATCTTCAATGGCATTTGCCCAGTCTGAGCGGGGACAGGAAGCCCGGGAATTTGGCCTGGGTCAGCCCCAATCATTCGATCAATTGCCTGACAGCACGCTACGCAGCCAGCTGGAGTCACTGCCTCCCCAGGCAAGCGCCCGGGCCCTGCGTTGGCTGCAGGATTTCTCCTTTCCGGCGGCAGACGTTCGCAGCCTGAGGGCTGACTCGGAAGGCGCGATCTTCTACGTCGAATTGGACCTCATGGCGGAAGCGGGTACGGCCAGTGGCACCCCAACTACCTATGCCGATGTTCCACAGTCAACGCTGGATGACGTGTTCAAGCTGCACAGCAAACCCGGTGCACCCAATACGGTCATCGTGGATTTCGACGGGCACGTGATCACCGGGACGGCGTGGAACGGCAGTGTCGACCCGCTCTACGCGGTTGCTTACAGCACCGACAGCGATTTCGGCACGTTCTCAAACACGGAAAGAAAAAAGATGGTGGATATCTGGCATCGCGTCGCTGAAGACCTGGCGCCATTCGATATCGACGTAACGACAGAGGAGCCGGCATCCCTGAATTCCACCACGGGCCGCATCCTGATCACGCAGGATCTTGATGCCAACGGCAACGTGATTTACTGCAACGGCTGCGCGGGAGGGGTGGCCTACGTGAACGTGTGGGGCAACTCGAACTATCACACGCGCTATTCGCCGGCACTGGTGTTCTATGACAACCTCGGCGGTGGTTTCGAGCATTATGTCGCGGAGGCGGCTTCGCACGAATTGGGCCATAACCTGGGCCTCGGCCATGACGGTACATCGACGAAGGGCTACTACACCGGCCACGGTTCCGGAACCGTCTCATGGGCGCCGATAATGGGCGTGGGTTATTATCAGAATGTCACCCAATGGAGTAAGGGCGATTATGCTGATGCAAATAACTCACAGGACGACCTCAACATTATCGACGGCAAATTGGGCTATGACGTCGACGACCATGGCGACACGCGGTTATCGGCCAGCAGCCTGGCCGTGGACCCGGACGGAACGGTAATTTCCTCTAATCCCGCACTCGACCCACACAATGAACTGCCCGCGAACAAGGGCATCATCGGTACGGGCAGCGATGTCGATATGTTCGCTTTCGAGACTGGCGCTGGCACGGTGTCATTGACCGTGCGGCCTGCCTGGGACGCTTTCTACCGGGCGACCAACTACAGGGGCGCCAATCTGGACATCGACGTCGAACTGCAGGACAACTCGGGTAATATCATCGCCTTCAACGATCCGACGGACGAGACCAGCGCGAGCATTAGCGCGACGGTGTCGGCGGGAACCCACTATCTCCGGGTGACTGGTGTGGGCAACACAGCGGTGCCTTACCCGGACTACGGCAGCCTCGGGCAATATTTCGTGGACGGTTCAGTGCCGCCCGCAGTCATTGATGAAACGCCGCCAACGCCAAATCCCATGAGTTTTGCCATTGTGCCAACGGCTATTTCGCATTCCGCGATCAGCATGACGGCCACCGCGGCCACGGATGAAACCAGTGCCGTTGAGTACCAGTTCCGCTGCGTGGCCGGCGGTGCGGGCTGCACAAACAGCGCCTGGCAGTCGAGCACCAACCATACGGCGACTGGCCTGGCCGCGAGCACGGAATACTTTTATCAGGTCGCCGCACGGGATGCTTCGGGTAACGAGACCAGCGCCTCGATGAACGCAGGCGCGACCACTTTTGCACCGCCACCACCACCCGCCGATCCAACGGGCCTGACCGCCACAGCGGCATCCGACAGCGCCATCGATCTCCAGTGGACCGATAACGCCAACGATGAAACAGGCTACCAGGTCCAGCGTTCAAGTGGCGGAAACTACCAAACAATCGCCACCCTCTCGGCCAATGCCACTGTCTTCACGGACAGTGGCTTGGCTGCATCCACGAGTTATGACTACCGGGTGGCCGCGTTCCGTGACAGCGATTTCTCAGGCTATGCGAGTGCGACTGGGAGCACGGATGATCCGCCCGCGTTCACGGACTTCGTCGCCAGCAGCGATACGCCGGTAGCCGGTTCGGTGCAGGGTAGCGTTGCGGATACGCGCAGCAACAACGGCAGCGCTCAAAGCATCACCGAGCGCGAGTCCGGGGGACGGAAGAACAACCGTTACAGCTATCTCGAGCACCGCTGGTCATTCTCAGTAAGCGCGGGTGATTCGGTGACGGTGTATGCCAACGCCTGGAGCGATGGTTCTGCTGACGGCGATGCCTTCGAGTTCCAATACTCACTCAATAACGGTTCAAGCTTCTCAACGCTGTTCACGGTGGACTCCACTCAGGACAGTAACCTGCAGTCCGCGATGATTCCGGGGGCGCCCAGCGGCAGCATCATGGTTCGTGTCGTGGATACCGACCAGACCGCCGGTGCAGGCAGCCTGGACACCGTGCACGTGGATCACCTGTTCATCCAGGTGGGCACGCCCTCTAATGATCCTCCTGACGGAGACCCGAGTGGTCTGTCTGCCACCGCGGTCTCTGCCAGCCAGATCGACCTGAGCTGGACGGACGGCTCCAGTAATGAGTCCGGGTTCATCGTAGAACGCTCGACGGATCAATTGAGCTGGACGGAAATCGCTGATCTGCCGGGCGGCAGTGCCTCACACAGTGACAGCGCAGGCCTGCAGGCATCGACCCAGTATTTCTACCGGGTGAGCGCCTATACGGCAGTCGGCCAGTCGAATTACTCGACCGCGAACGCCACCACGCTCGAGGCACCCCCGCTGAGCCTCTCTGCCAGCGGATACAAGCAAAAAGGCGTGAAGCATGTAAGCCTCGTCTGGAGTGGTTCAACCCATGTCGATGTATATCGCGATGGCAACAAAGTGGCCACCGTCAACGGCAGCAACTACGAGGATAATCTCAACAGCAAGGGCGGTGGCACCCACACGCACAAAGTCTGCGTCGCGGGCACAGACACCTGCTCCAACACGACGACAACCGTTTTTTAAGCGCAAGCGGGAATAAGGGAAAGGCCACCCCTCGGGGTGGCCTTTTTTATGTCACTGGTCAAGCTTCCAGAGCCTGCTCCAGATCGGCAACCAGGTCGTCACGGTGCTCAATTCCCACGCACAGGCGCACCATTCCTTCGGTCACGCCAGCCTGAGCTTGCTCCTCCGGAGTCAGCTGACGATGGGTCGTCGATGCGGGGTGGCAGGCGAGTGACTTGGCATCCCCGATGTTCACCAGCCGTTTGAACAGTTCGAGGCGATCATAAAACGCGACAGCAGCATCGAAGCCGCCTTCGATTTCGAAAGTCAATAGCGAGGCGGGCGTGCCTTTGCAGTATTTATTCGCAAGTTCATGGTACTTGTCCCCGGGCAGTCCCGCGTAGCTCACCGTTGTCACCCGCGGATGACTCTGCAGGTATTCGGCCACCCCCAATGCGTTCTCACAGTGTCTTTCCATGCGCAAGGCCAGGGTCTCCAGGCCCTGGAGAATCAGGAAGGCGTTGAAAGGCGACAGGGCGGCGCCGGTGTTGCGCAAGGGCACGGTGCGGGCTCGCCCGATGTAGGCGGCCGGACCGAGCGCTTCGGTATACACCACTCCGTGATAGGAAGGCTCCGGTTGAGTAAGCATGGGGTATTTCTCAGCGTGTTCTTCCCAGGGAAACTGGCCGCTGTCAACGATCACGCCACCCAGCGAATTGCCATGTCCGCCCATGTACTTGGTCAGGGAGTGCACGACGATATCTGCACCAAACTCGATTGGTTTGGTAAGTACCGGGGTGGCCACCGTATTGTCCACGATTAATGGCAGGCCGTTTCGATGCGCAACTTCTGCCAACTTTTCGAAGTCGACGATGTTTCCTGCCGGGTTACCAATGGTTTCGCAGAACACGGCACGTGTCTGGTCGTCGATCTGGGCTTCGATCGAAGCGGCGTCATCGCCATCGGCGAAGCGCACTTCAATCCCCTGTTTTGGCAACATATGGGCGAACAGAGTGTACGTGCCCCCATACAATTGTGGGGTGGTGACGACATTGTTTCCTGCCTCGGCAATGTTGATAATTGCATAATTGATGGCGGCACTGCCGGCGCTGAGACACAAGGCGCCCACGCCCCCTTCAAGATCGGCAACGCGCTGCTCGAGTACGTCCGTTGTGGGATTCATGATCCTGGTGTAAATGTTTCCGGGCACGGCCAGGTTGAACAGGTCGGCGCCGTGCTGGGCATCGTCGAACTCGTAGGCCACCGTCTGGTAGATGGGCGTGGCCACGGATCGAGTCGTGGGGTCGGTCTCGTAGCCCGAATGGACCAGTTTTGTTTCGTCGCGCATGGTGATTCCCTCCATTTGAGTCTCATGACTCATTGCTGTTTTCGTTATCTGTCCGGGGTATTGGCAAGAAGCTAACCGCGGATCAAGTGGTCATCAAATGCGGCTCGATCGGTCCTCAAGGGGGCAGCGGGACATAAAAAAACCCGCTGCGCAATCGCTCAGCGGGCCTTGATTCCTGCTCCGCTTTAGCCGCATTTCTAAAGCGCTCGCAAGTTGGAAACTTAAATCAGCGCTGTAGATGCACTATATCACGTTCTTTGGCATGTGGCCCAACAACCCAATGGGCAGTCTTGGCCCACTGAGTGAAGATGGTAGCTCATTGTCCGCTATCAAGAAGCCCGCACAATGAGCGGGACCGGCCGTTCCAACGTGGCCGCCGGCCGGGCGCTCTGGTTGGCGCGCAGCGCCCTGGATTTTGGATAAATCATGGTCTTGAGCCGGAATTCGCTCCACTCGCCCTCCAGGCGCAGGCGGATGAGCTCTGCGGTGGATTCTTCACGGCTGATCCCGGTTTGAAGCAGGTGGCGAACATGGGATATGCCCGGCTCGACGCCGATGAGAAGGAAATCGTCTTCAAGCTCGCGTTGCGCGGACGAGCAGCTCGCCCCGCCCGCAACCGCTCTCAGTGCTTTGCGCTCAGCCTCAAGTGCGTTGCGCATCATGTGGTCTACGGCAGTCTTGTCCACTGAAGGTATTGTGCTCATTTCCCTTTCCTCCTGATTATTCCGTGTCCCAGATGATAATCATTCAAAGCGCGACGGATTTGACCCGGGCGGCCAATGTGTTGACCTGAATGACACGAATGAATGTCCCGATGTGTCGATGACGTTGTATCATCGTTAATGTCTTGGGGGGACTCGCACCCACGGTGCGTTTGAATCCAGTCCAAATAGAGGGAATTTACATATCATGAGAAACATTATTGTTCTGTTACTACTGCTTGCTTCATTCCAGGTATCGGCCCAGGAGGGTGAGAATCGTTTTGTCTACGAATTGCGCTTCGAGTTTTCACCCAATGCCTCGTTCGCGGATGCCGAGAAGCAGTTCTTCATTTTCTATGACGGTTTCAAACAAAGCGAATTCGCGACGGATGCGGTGGCCTTGCAGCATCACACCGGCGACCGGATGGACTATAAAATCCTGGCCTTTACGGATTCCTGGGACAAGATCGACGACATGGTCGAGGATGCGCAGAATTACTTTGCCGAGAAAGATCCGACCATGTTCACTGCTCCCTGGAAAATCACTCATACCGGGGATGCGGTGTACGCGGTCCGGAAATCGCTGGAAGAGGGCTTCGTGTCGAAATAGGGCAGAGCGCGCTTGCCGGACCCGTTCAGCGTGGAAAGTCGAGCTGAGTCGCTTAACGTTTTTTGCGAAGCAGTCGCACCCAGAACGAAAGCTCAAACATCATGCCGAGGCCAATCAGGATGCCGGCACCGACCGTCATGCCGACGCCGTAGCAAACCAGGGCCGCAACCAGCAGCGCCAGGAGGATGGCGGGCCGTCGGATGTTTTTTGAGATCATGATGGGATTATAGCCGTTTCGGACCCGACGCCCCGGCGCACAGCGCTGGGATCAGCCCTTCGTCCAGCCGCTATGCTGGGGTACCCCGTCATCAAGACGGTAGTAATCGCCCTTGTGCGCTGTGAAGATGTGTTGCGCCAGCCGGGTGCCCGTGGCCTCGTCAAAAGCGCCCATCGCTACGTAAAGGTGGTCTTCTCCGTCGGGGCGCCAGAACAGGCTGGATCCGCATACATCACAGAACCCGCGCGAGGCTTCGCTCGAGGACCGATACCATCTGACCTTTGCAGCATCGTCGATCTCCAGGTGCTCATGGGCCACCCGGGTGGCCGAGAAATAATGCCCGGACTGCTTCCGGCACTGCGTGCAATGACAGGCGTCAGGATCGTTCAAGGGGGCGCTCACGGTGAATGAAATCGCTCCACAGAGGCATTGGCCAGGGTGCATGACGGTCTCCATGGTCAGTGATTGGACAGTGTATCAGCAGAGTCTCACTGTCGGGTGGGGCTGTCCTCGACAAGTGAGGCCAGGGCCTCTATCCACGCGGGGTGGTCGTTGAGGCTTTCTACCAGTTGGATTTTCTCACCGCCGTGTTCGACAAAAAGCTCCTGGTATTCATGTCCAATTTCGATCGTCGTCTCCAGGCAATCGGCCACGAAAGATGGGGAGAATACCAGCAGTTTCCTGGCGCCTTTCCTGGCCTGCGCCTCGACCATCTCGTCGGCAAACGGCTCCAGCCATTTTTTGTCCAGGCGCGACTGGAAGCACACGGTATACCGATCCTCGGGTATGCCCAGGCCCTCGGCCAGCAAACGGCTGGTACCGTAGCAGGTGGCCTTATAGCAATAGGTATTTTCAGGGGTTATTTCGTGTTCGCAGTCCCGGTCCTGGCACAGGCCGTTGTCGTACACCTTGTCGACCTGGCGCTCTGGCAGACCGTGGTAGGAAAACAGCACATGGTCATAGTCCTGCCAGTCGTATTCGCGCGCGCGGTCTAGCAGTGCGGCGGCAAAGCCAGGGTGGTCCCAGTACTGGCTGATGAAGTGTACCTCCGGGATCACCCACCACTTGCGTACTTCATCCATCACCGCCTGCAGTGCGGAGCCGCTGCTGGCCGAGGCATATTGCGGAAACAGCGGCAAGACGATGATGCGATCGGTTGCGCTGCGCCGGATGCGCTCCAGCGTCTCCGGAATCGAGGGGTGCTTGTAACGCATGGCCAGCTCGACCCGGAAGCCGTCACCCAGGCGTTCCTGCAAGGCCGCTTGCACATTGCGCCCGTGAAGCAGGATGGGCGAGCCTTGCTCGGTCCACAATTGCTGGTAGATTTTTGCGCTTTTCGGCGCCCTGAACGGGACAATGATCAGGTTCACGAGTATTTTCCGGACCAGCCAGGGCAGGTCTATGACGCGGGGGTCATTGAGAAACTGCCTCAGGTAGCTGCGCACGTCGGACGTCGATGGACTGTCCGGCGTACCAAGATTAATCAGCAAAACGGTCGTTTTCATGGGCCATTTACTCGCATCAGTCAGCTATGGACAATTCGCCCCGGGCTCGGTTCAGTTGAACCGCAGCAATCGCCCCGGCCGGGCTGGCGTGACCCGGTCGCATTCGACCACCGGTTCGCCATCGACCAGCGTGGCGATAAACCCACGCGCCTCCTGCATCAGGCGTTGTCCCCCTGCCGGCAGATCAGCGATCATACGCGGTGCGTTGAGCGCCAGGGCATCATAATCGATCAGGTTGATGTCGGCCCGTTGCCCCACCTGCAGTCTGCCACGGTCGGACAGCCCGAGATAATCGGCAGGGTCTGCACTCAGCATCTGCACGGCTCGCTCCAGCGGGATGCGTCCGTGGCTGCGGTCTCGTGTCCAGTGCTGCAGGAAATAGGCCGGGAAGCTCGCGTCACAGATGGTGCCCACGTGCGCTCCGCCGTCCGACAGGCCCAGCAGGGCGTTGGGATGCGTGAGCATGGTGTGCACGTTGTCGTAGCTGAATTCCGTGTAATTGTAGATCGGAAAATAAATGAGCTGATGGCCATCGAGTTCCAGGCACACGTCATACAGTTTGTCCATGATCGGCACGCCGTCCCGCTGCGCCTCGGCCCCCAGGGATTGCGCCGCCGGCTGCTCGTAATCCGGCTGCTCCCCCAGCCGAAACAGCTTGAAAGCCAGCTGCTCTATGTCGGCGATGATGCGGTCGACGATCGGGGGTACCGATGAGCCCGGGCCGGCCAGCGTCAGGGGTGCCTCTTTGAGGCAACGCGCCTTGAATGTGGGGTCGCGCATGACCGCCACGCGCTCTTCCAGGGTTTTATCCCTGATCTCGAGATAAGCCGGTTGTGCGAGCAGTGGGTGGAAGGTGCATTGCAGCCCGTTGAAAACGCCAATCGCGCGCGGGGCGACCTGCACTCGAAAATCCACGCCCTCAGCATTCAGGCGTTCGGTTTCCGACAGGATGCGCCGCCATTGATCCGGCGCGAGATCGCGCTGCATCAGCGAGATCGAGCATGGGCGCCCACCGGCGCGGACGAATGCTTCGAGGATTTCGAATTCGCGCTCGAAGTGCTCGCCCTCGCGCTCCAGGTTGAAGTCGCTCACCGCCTGCAGAACACCCCGTGAGCGGCCTTTGAGTGTGGCGGCCAGTGCGCTTAATTCTTCGCGCGAGGCCTCAGAAGACGGCGTCCAGTCACCGTCTGCCGTGCGATGGACGTCCGTGCGGCCGGTCGAAAATCCCGCGGCGCCTGCATCCATTGCTTCCGAGAGCAGCCGCCGCATGGCGTCGATGTCCTCCGCGGTGGCCCGTTCATCACAGCCAGCGCGCTCCCCCATGACGTACATGCGCAGGGGGTCATGCACTGCCATGACGCCGAAATCAATGGTATGTGGAATGCGGTCGATAGCGTCCATGTATTCCGGGAAAGATTCCCATCCCCATTTAATTCCTTCGTGCAGCGCGGTGCCCGGGATGTCCTCGACGCCTTCCATCAAGCGCACCAGAGCATCCTCGCTGCCCGGGCGCAGCGGTGCGAATCCCACGCCGCAGTTGCCCAGCAGCGCCGTGGTCACGCCAAAATTGACCGAGGGCCGCAACTCCTCGTCCCAGCTGACCTGCCCGTCGTAATGCGTGTGCAGGTCGATAAAGCCGGGGGTGACGGTGGCCCCGTCGGCATCAATGATGCGTGCGGCTGAACTGCAGCGGCCGATCTCCGCGATGAACCCGTCGCGAATGCCAATATCGGCGGACCGTGGGGCCTCGCCCGTGCCGTCCACCACGCGCCCTCCCTTGATCACCAGGTCCAGAGCCATCAATGCGTTCCTCTTCGGTCTTTGATACGTAAACCCCATACGATAAAACCCCCGCCGACAAGATGCCACAGGCCCCAGGTGGTGGCGATGGCGGCGGCGCCACCGAGTCCCTCGAGTTGCGCAATCAGGATCACTATGGCGAGCCCCGAATTCTGGATGCCAATCTCGAACATCAGCGCACGGCGCGTGGGTGGATCGGTCCGCAAAACGAGGCCTGAGCCCACACCCAGCCCGAAAGCCAGGCCGTTGTGCACCACGACCACGGCCAACAGGTAGGGCAGGGCCGGCAGCAGGACCGGCATGAACAGGTAACAGCCGTAGATGATGACGCCCAGCAGCATGAGGGTTCCCGCACGAACGCTGTGCTTGCGCAAGCGGCTTGCCAGGCCGGGGGCGAATGCGGCCAGCGCCATGCCGGCGATCAGCGGCAGGCCCAGCAGCGCCATGGTCTGGATCACGAAGTTCAATGGGCTGATGTCGATTGTTTGCAGCAGTTGGCCGGTGGGCGGGTAAACGTTGGACCAGAACAGGATCGATGCCGGTGTCACGACGGCTGCCAGCAGGCTCGAGGTGGCGGTCAGGGCCACCGAGTAGGCGAGGTTGCCGTGGCCGAGGAACGTGAGGAGGTTCGATACCGTGCCGCCGGGACAGCAAGCCACCACGATCATGCCCAGCGCAATGGAGGGCGGCGGCGAGAGCAGCAGCAACAGGCCTACGGTCAGCAGGGGGAGGCCGATCATCTGGGCGAATACCCCGCCAAAATAGCTTTTCGGCGCCTCGGTCACACAGCGGAAATCCCGGGGTGACAGGCTCAGTGCCACGCTGAACATGATCAGCACCAGGGCGATCGCCAGGACGGCCTGACCTGCCGGGTCAAGTGCAATTCGAAGAGCATCGAGCGCTGTTAGATCCATGCCTGGTGCCCTTGGTCACTGTCGCCACACAATTACCGGACGTCTAGCTTAACCCAGATAGGCGGTCTGTGCGGTTCCTTTCAGACTCTTCACCTAAAGGCGTATGTGGTGTTAAATAAGGCCGACAGTTGAGGTGGTAACCATGACTCAAGGAATGCGCGCGGTGGCTCTGCTCAGTTGCTGTTTGGCGCTTCCGGCCCCTGCTGCGGAAAACGTCTTTCTCATCACCCTGGACGGTTTGCGCTGGCAGGAGCTGTTCTCAGGTGGAGAGGCCGAGCTGGTACACGACGAGGCGTATACGCCCGCACCCGAGTATGTACCTGGTAACTTCTGGCAGGGCAGCGCCGAGGTACGCCGCGCCGCCTTGATGCCCTTTTTCTGGGACACGATCGCCGTGCGAGGTACCTTGATTGGCAACCGCCTGCGTGGCAGTGAGGTGAACGTCAGCAACCGCCAGTGGTTTTCATACCCTGGCTACAACGAGATTCTGACCGGCTTCGATGATCCGGAAATCGTCAGTAATGATCGGGTCCCCAACCGCAACGTGACCGTGCTGGAGTGGGTCAACCGGCAGCCTGGTTTCGAGGGGCAGGTGGCTGCCTTCGCCTCCTGGGAGGTGTTCCCGTGGATTATCAACGAGGACCGCAGCGGCGTGCCGGTCAACGCAGGTTTCGAATCCGCCAGCGGCCTGATCAGCGAGCGCGAGCGCTACCTGAACCGCCTGCAATCGCAGACGCCGTCGCCGTTCAACACGGTGCGGCTCGACGTGTTTACCCATCATTTTGCGCTGGAATACCTGGCGCGTGAGTCGCCAAGGCTGCTGTACATTGCCTACGGCGAGACCGATGATTTCGCGCATAGCGGCGACTATCGCCGCTACCTGGACGCGGCGCACCGAACGGATGGTTTCATTCGGGAATTGTGGAACTTCGTGCAGTCCGACCCGCGCTACCGCGATCGAACCACCTTCGTTATCACCACAGACCACGGCCGGGGGTCGGGTGCAGGCTGGACAACCCATGACATCGACACACCCGGAGCCGATCACATCTGGGTCGCCCTGCTCGGGCCGGGCATTCCCGCTCGGGGTGAGCTCTCTGGCGGGGCGGTATTTTCCCAGAGCCAGATGGCGGCGACGGTCGCGGAGCTTCTCGGCCTTCACTACCGCGACCGCTTGGAGATCGGGGCGTCGATATTGCCCAGCCTGGATTGATCCATGCCTGACCGGACCTTTGTTGCTAAAAAAGCATTTTGCTGGAGGGATTGCCCTTATCGGCGACTCATCAGCCCCCGGTTCAGGCCTCGGCTGAGTCATCCAGTCTGATCGTCAGATCCATGTGACCTGCCGCCGCGCGGACGGCCGTGTGGATCGACCTAAAATGAGCCTTGATCTGCTCGGCGCTCAGATGCTCCGCGGCGCGCAGCGTGATCTCGACATGCGGGAACTGGCCGGCCCGACGCGTGCGAACATGCTCCAGCGCGAGGTGTTTGGGCAGCGCCGAGTGGACGGCGTCGACGACCCGGTCATTCAGTTGACGCGAGACGGGTGCATCCAACAGCGTGGGCAGGCTGGATTTCAGCATCAGGGTGCCGCGCCAGAGCATCAGGCCCATGACCAGCGCGGCGCCGGCCGAGTCCATGACCATCGCAATGTAGGCATCATGGCTCAGGGCTGCGATGGTCAGAGAGAACTGGAGAATCAACGAGGTCAGGAGCTTGATGGTCCGCGCGCGGAATTGCGCGGCGAAAATTTCGCTGTCACCTTCCTCACGCGCATCGCGCATGCCCTGCCAGGTGAGAAAGTTGATCAGCACGTTAAACGCATTGATGCTGGCGGCCAGCGCCAGGCCCAGCGGCGTGGGATGATGGAGTTCTCCGAGCAGCGCGGCGGTGACCTGTGTTGCGATCCACAGTCCGCTGATAAGAAAGCCCACCCCGATCAGCAGCCAGACGAATTCCTCCAGCTTGCCCAGCCCGAACTGGAATGAGTTCAGGCGGTTGCGGTGCACCGACCAGAGCAGCCAACCCGTGTAGATTTCGATGCCGAGCATAAGCGAGCCGCGCAGGAATTCGCTGATGATCGTCAGGCTGCCGCTGATGATGATGATCACGAACAAAACACAAAACAATAACAAGTCTGCAATGCAGGCGAACAGTATGGTGCGCTCCTTGCGGCGCTGCTGCGCGGTAACCGCGGGATTTGGGGTCATGGGCGTGAATTCAGAGGCGCAACCTGGCGCGGATAACGTCCAGGACACCCACTTCAGGAAATTCGACGAAAGCCGCCCGGCCGATAGGACAGGTATCTGCGGCCAAATTGGGCTCATTCAGGCGCACAACAGCCTGCGCGGATTTGCGCGTGCCACGATCGGCCACGGCCACCAGGCTCTCTCGACCCACGATGGCGGATGATCCGCGCAGGAAGGCAATTTCCCCGTCTCGGGCTCCGCGCTCGCCCTCAAGCACGACCTCGGCGGGCATGCCCGGCGACAGCAACGCAACTTCGGCATCGGAGACCGGCACATCGACCAGCAGATCCTTGCAGTTTGCCCATTCGAGAATTGTGTCGCCCGCTTTGACCGTGGCGCCCGGAATGGTGTGCGCACGCTCAATATAACTGCCGGGGGGAGCGGTGATTTCTGCCTCGCTGAGCCGGTCGAGCAGGGTCTGCTCGGTATCCAGCAAGGCCTTGGCATCTTTCACATTGACTTCCGCCTCGGTCAGCCGATGCCGCAGTTCATAAGCCTCGAGGCGCAGAGTGACTTCAGACTCGCGGACCCAGCCGGGATCGTTCCCGTCTGCACTGACGTATACGCCCTCGCGGGCCAGCTGCTGCCGCAGCCTGGCCAATTCCAGGCTTGCTGTGACTTCGGCCTCCTGTTGCAGCAGGTCGCTCACGCGAAGCTTGGTCTCGTCCAGAACGGCCTCGCTGAGCGCTTCGATAGATTCCAGGCTTTCCTGTCGCTTGATCAGCCGCTGCAGGATCTGGATGCGCTCACCCAGGACCTCGGCCTGGCGCTGATAATTGTCCACCTCGGATTTGATCTCAGCCTCAAACGCTCCCGCGTAGGCCGATTTGAGCCGCTGTCGATTGGCCTCGAGGGCTTCGATCTCTTTAACCTGGGCTGACAATTCATCGCGACGCACCCGGGCCATGTCCAGCTTGAAGATGGCGGCCTGGACGGCTGCCGTCTCATCGAACAGCAGTGGATTGCTGATGGAAAACAGATGGCCATCCGGGCCCACCCGGGTATTCACCTTGGGCAGATCAGAGCTGATGACGCCATCGATGGGTGCAATGGCAAAGCGAGCCCACGCGGTGACGGCCGCATCGCGCACAATGATGGAACGCAGGTAAGGATCCCATGATCCAGATGAGGTAGATCGCGAACGTGGCGATGGCGATCACGAATACCTTATGCTCTTTCCACTTGCTCATGGCATTTTTACACGCCGCCGTTCCCGTGATGATGTGTGCGTGTAATCCCCTTACCTCGAATATAGCAGTTTTGCGAGCAGCGGGCGTGCGCGTCGCGCGGCGGGGGTGTGCAGATTTTGCGGGTCATCTTGCCCGGGAGTTGTTAGGGTAATAGCCCACGCCACATCGTGATGTACACCTATGGGCTATAGATACAATCCTCATCGCAGCCGTAATCTCTACGATCCGGGCAGCGACAAGCCGTTCAAGATTTCACGTTCCAGGATCGACCGCTTTGTCGAGTGTCCGCGCTGCTTTTACATCAATCGGCGGCTGTGACCAGACCGTCCGCCCGGCTTCCCTTTCAATCTCAACAGTGCGGTTGATTCCCTGCTGAAAACCGAGTTCGATGTTCATCGCGCGGCCGGGACGCCACACCCTTTGCAGGAGCAATTCGGGATCGATGCGGTACCCGCCCCGCGAGAGGAAATGGACGAATGGCGGGAAAACTTCAAAGGGGTGCAGCACCATCACGAGCCCACCAACCTGATCATAACAGGCGCGATCGATGATCTTTGGGTGGACCGCCAGGGCCGCTACATCGTGGTCGACTACAAGGCCACTGCCAAGAAAGAGCCCGTGACGTCCATGGATGCGGAATGGATGGTGGGCTACAAGCGGCAGATGGAGATTTATCAATGGCTGCTGCGCAGGAATGGCCTGGAGGTCTCGGACACCGGCTATTTCGTTTATTGCACCGGCCGCCCGGGGGCCGAGGCGTTTGATGCGAAGATTGAATTCGATATCCACGTCATCCCCTATGAGGGGAATGATGTCTGGGTGGAAACGACCCTGGCCGCGATGCACGAGTGCCTCGCGGGCGAGCAGATTCCCGAGCCGCGCGCGGGCTGTGACTATTGTGCCTATGTGCGTGCGGTGCAGGAAGTCGCCGAAGAGGATCGGAGGCGCCGCTAGCGACGCCGAATAGACAGTGATCACTGGTCTTTTATCCGGGTATCAGGCGCCTGTGAATGACTGAAGGTGACCGGTCAATCTGGTATAATTCAACGGAGCGCCGATTTGATCTTCAGCTTGCGGGCGCAATAAAAATCCAGCTAAAGCGGTTTTTGTTTTTTCGGATTCCAAAAACCCGCTTTGGCCAGAAAATGTGAGCTGGCTGAGCGGGTTTTTTCATGGGCGGTCGCAGCCCGTCGAGAGGATAAAAGCGACACGGCATTTGATTCCAGATTGTACGCCGTGGGCAACGGGCCCGAAGTACTAAAGAGGAGACATCTCATGAGTAAGGCAATACTGCACCGTCACGAACTGCGAGTGATTTTCGAGGAAGACGAAGACACCGTGGTCCACTGGAGATCGGAAATTGACGATAGGTTGCGTGATTTTGAGCATCACGACACGGCCACCCTCACGCGGCTCGGTGCCCCCCTGGCCGCGACCGGCATCCAGGCCCTGCACCAGCTCTTGTGTACGGGGTTCATCGAACTCGCGCTGAATCGAGCCGATAATCACCGCTGGCGGGCACTGTTCGAGCAGATCAGCCAGCCAGAAGACGATGAAGAGATCTCTCCGGAGCAGCTTGCGCTGCACTGATGGCGCCGAGCTCAACGATTGGGGCGGCGGATCGGTCCGCCGCCTCATTTGACATGACTCAGATTCCCACCTTTTGATAATTCCCTGTGGCACACTCGCCGCATGATCGATCGCGTCACCATTCTCCGCGCTGAATTACTCCAGGCCCTGGAGGGCGGCGCGTTGGTGTTGACCGGCAATGCGCGGCTTTCGCGCTCGCTGCGGGCCGAGTATGACCGTGCCATGCTGGCTGCCGGGCGCCAGGCCTGGGCCTCGCCCGAGGTGCTGCATTACTCGGCCTGGCTGAAGCAGGTCTGGGAGGAGGCCTCCCTGCGCAGCGATGCCGTGCTGCCGCGGCTGCTGAGCAGCGAGCAGGAGGCGGCCTTATGGGCGGCTGTGCTGGGCCGCGATGCCGCGCAGCTGCTGCGCCCCAACGCCACGGCGCAGGCGGCCATGCGTAGCTGGCAGCTGCTGCACGACTACGCTCTGCGCCTAGATGACCCCGCCTTTGGTTTTGGTGAGGACAGCCAGGCCTTTCGGCGCTGGGCCAGGGGCTTTGCGGCGGCCTGTGTCGACCGCGATTTTGTCTCGGCTGCGGCACTGAGTGGGTGCCTGGCTGAGCAATTGGCTCAAGGTGTAATGCGCTCACTGGGTGAGATCTTGTTGGTGGGCTTTTATGAGCTCACCCCGGCGCAACGTGCGTTGGCAAACGCACTGGCCGGGGCGGGGTCGAAGCTTCAATGGGTGACGCTGGAGGGCGCAGACGCATCACCCGGCCGGGTGCAGGCCCGAGACCCGGAAGATGAATATCGCCTGGCAGCCCAGTGGGCGCGGCAGATGCTGGAAAACCACCCAGACGCGCAGGTGGGCATCGTGGCGCCGGATATCTCTGCCGCGCGCGTGCCCTTATCTCGGGCCTTGAGTGACGCGCTGGACCCTGCCGGCGTGCAGCCGGGCCACGCGGGCCGCTCGCGGCCCTGGAATTTTTCCCTGGGCGTGCCGCTATCGGGCTACCCCGTGATCGAAACCGCGTTGCAGCTGCTTTCCCTGGCCGGGCGCGCCATCACCATGGAAACGGTCGGTGCGTTGCTGTCCTCGCCCTGGTGGGCCATGCCGGACGAGGCTGAACATCACGCGGGTGAGCTGGCCCGCCGGGCGCTGCTGGATGCCCGGCTCAGGGCACAGCATGGCCAGCCCAGGGTCAGCCTGCGCAACCTGAAATACTTTGCCGGCGAAGCCGACGAGCATGATGAGCCCAGGCCCTGGTCCGTGCCGCGCATCCGGCGCGCCATGAGTAGCCTCGAGCAGCTGAAAGCGGAATGGAAAGGCCAGGCCAGCGCCGGCGAGTGGGCGCACCGCTGCACCGCCTGGCTGAAAGCCGCGGGCTGGTGCCAGGGCAGCCGGCTGGACAGCGCCGCCCACCAGGCGGTGGAAAAATGGCAGGAGCTGCTGGCCACGCTCAGCACCCTGGACGAATTCGAGCCCGCGCTCTCGCTGGACGGTGCCTTGGGCCTGGTTGGACGCCTGGCGGGAGATGCGGTATTCCAGCCCCGCATGGCAGAGGCGCCCGTGCAGGTATTGGGCCTGCTGGAGGCCAACGAACAGCACTTCGACGCACTCTGGGTGCTGGGCCTGCATGATGGCCGCTGGCCGCAGCCGGTCTCGCCTGATCCCTTCATCCCGCTCAGCCTGCAGCGCACTCATGGCCTGCCGGGCTGTGACCCGTCCACCGAGCTGAAGCGTGCCCGGCAAATGACGGCGCAGCTGGCCGATGCCGGTGCGCAGGTGGTCTTCAGCTGGCCGGCGGCCGATGGCGATGAAGAGCTGCGCGCCAGCCCCCTGATTCGGCCGTGGCCGCAGATAGATGCAGACGCGCTGCTGGGTGCGGCCCTGCCGGGCTGGCGTGCGCTGATCCGCGATTCCGCAGCGCTGGAAGCCTTGCCTCCTGCAGCACCGATGCCCTTTGCCGGGGGCAAGGCCTCGGGCGGCTCGCAGCTGCTGAAACACCAGTCCCTGTGCCCCTTCCGGGCTTTTGCCCGGCATCGCCTGGGCGCGGCTTCATTGGATGCCCCCACCTTAGGCCTGGATGCCGCCGAACGCGGCTCGCTGATGCACAAGGTGCTGGAGTGTTTCTGGCGCGAGACGGAAGACTCCGCTGTGCTGAACAGGCTAAGCGATGCCCAGCTTGATGAACGCATCGAGCGCGCCGTGAGCACGGCCATTGCCGAGCGCTCGCGCCAGCTGGAATGGCAGCCGCAGTTGTCCGCGATCGAGCGGCAGCGGTTGGCCGACCAGGTGCGGCGCTGGTTACGGTTGGAGCAGGAGCGCGCGCCCTTCACCGTGGCGGGGCTGGAGCAAAAACAGCGCCTGAGCCTGGGTGACCTCACCATCGAGACCAAGATCGACCGCGTCGACCGCCTGGAAGACGGGCGCCTGGTGATCATCGATTACAAAACCGGCAAGGTGACGCCCTCGGGCTGGTTCACCGAGCGCCCGGATGACCCGCAGCTGCCCATCTACACCCGGGCTGATTTTGACCAGCCGGTGGCCGGGGTGGCCTTTGCCGTGGTCAAGGCCGACGAGATGCGTTTCAGCGGCGTGGTGGCGGAAGCTGGCCTGCTGCCCGGCCTGCCCGTGCGCGGCAAGAGCGAGGCAGCCATGGCCACCGAGACCTGGCCCGCCGTGCTGGGCGAATGGTCGGCGGTTTGCCAGGGCCTGGCCAATGACTTCATCGCCGGCCACGCGGCGGTGCACCCCAAGCAAGGCTTGAAGACCTGTGACAACAGCTACTGCGACCTGGCGCCGCTGTGTCGCATTCACACCGCCGTCGAAGCCGAGCCCGCAGAGGATGAGCAATGAGCTTAAGTTCTGCTGAATACCGGCCGCCGGCAGATGCCGATGCCCGCCGCCAGGCACTGGATGTGGGGCAGTCTTTTATCGTGCAGGCGCCGGCGGGCTCTGGAAAGACGGGGCTGCTCACCCAGCGCTACCTGGCCTTGCTGGCCGGGGTGGAGCACCCCGAGGAGATTGTCGCCATCACCTTTACCCGCAAGGCTGCGGCCGAGATGCGCCAGCGCATCCTGGATGCCCTGCGCGCGGCCGAGGGGCCCGAGCCGGAGGATGAGTATGAGCGCCAGAGCTGGGAGCTGGCACGCGCCGCGCTGGCGCGAGACGGCCAGCGGGCCTGGGCCGTGCTGGACAACCCGCAGCGCCTGCGCATCCGCACCATCGATTCGCTTTGCCAGTTCATCGGCCGCCAGCTGCCGGTGCTGTCCGGCCTGGGCGAGCCGCCCGGCGTGGTGGATGATGCCCGCTTCCTGTATCGCGCTGCGGCCGAGCAGGCCATGGACGAGCTGGAACACGGCGGGGAGATGGCCGCGGCCCTGGCCACCCTGCTGGGGGCGCTGGACAACCAGGTCGACCGCCTGGCCGGGCTGATGGCCAACATGCTGGCGCACCGCGACCAGTGGCTGGAGCACGTACTGGACCACGGCAGCCGCCAGGACACCGAGCAGGTGTTGGCCGGGGTGGTTCAGCGCTACCTCGTGGGGTTGGAGGCGTGCTTCGATGAGGCCTTGGCTGAGCGGCTACTGCCCTGCCTGCGTTTTGCGGCCTCCAACCTGGATGCAGATCACCCGCTGGCGGTATTCCGTGACCGGACCGCCATGCCCGGCGGTGATGCGGCCAGCCTGCCGGCCTGGCAGGCGTTGGCGGATGTGTTTCTCACGCAAAAAGGCACCTGGCGCAAGAGCGTCAACGTGCGGCAGGGATCCCCGAACGATAAGACCTCGCCCGAAGCGGAGATGAAGGCCCAGGTCACGGCGATTTTGCAAGAGTGGTTCGAAGACGAGGCCTTGCGGTGTCAGCTGGCGGGGCTGGCCAGCCTGCCCAACGCCAAGTATTCCGATGAGGAGTGGGCCGTCATCCAGGCCTTGTTCACGGTGTTGAAGCACGCGGTGGGTCACCTGCGGCTGGTCTTTGCCGAGCAGGGCCAGGTGGATTTCACCGAGCTTTCCCTGCGCGCCATCGAGGCACTGGGCGATGAACTCGAGCCCACCGAGCGCGCTTTGCAGTTGGATTACCGCCTCAAACACCTGCTGGTGGATGAGTTCCAGGATACCTCCCAAACTCAGAACAGGTTGTTTCGTCGGCTGACGGCGGGATGGGCGCCCGATGATGGCCGCACGCTGTTCCTGGTGGGCGATCCGATGCAGTCTATCTACCGCTTTCGCGAGGCCGAGGTTGGTTTGTTCCTGGAGGCCTGGCGCCAGGGGCTGGGCGATATTGCCCTGCAGCCGCTGCAGCTCACGGTCAACTTCCGCTCAGAACAAGGCGTGATCGACTGGGTCAATGACGCCTTTCCTGGGGTGATGCCCGCGCATGATGACCCCGAGCGCGGCGCGGTGCGCTATGCCGCTTCACAGGCCTACAGGGCGCCCGGGCTGGACCCCGCCGTACGCGTGCACCCGTTCATGGGCTGTGATGACGAGGCCGAGGCCCGGCTCATGCTGCAGCTGATTGAAGAGGCCCGACAGCGCGGCGGCACCACCGCGGTACTGGCGCGCAGCAAGGTGCACCTGGCAGGCCTGGTAGAGCAGCTGCGCTCAAGCGGCCTGCGCTTCCAGGCGGTGGAGATCGGCGCGCTGCAACACAGCCCTGTGGTGATGGATTTGGTCACGCTCACCCGCGCGCTGATCCACCTGGGCGACCGGGTCGCCTGGCTGGCCTTGCTCTACGGGCCCTACTGCGGGCTGTCGCTGGCCGATCTCATGGCCCTGACCGGCGATGATTCGGCAGCGCATGACCGGGCCTTGCTGGACCTGCTGTGCGATGAGCCGCGGGCTGCAAAGCTCAGTGAAGACGGACAGGCCCGCTTGCGGCGCGTACTGCCGGTGCTCCAAGCCGTGCTGGCCGAGCGCGGGCGGCGGCCCTTGCACGATTGGGTAGAGGGCGCCTGGCTGGCACTGGGCGGGCCGCTGACGCTCAGCGATGCCGCCGCCGCGGAGGATGCCGAGGTGTATTTCCGGCTGCTGCAGCGCCTGGGCGCCGATGGCCGCCCGCTCACGCCGGAGCGCCTGGCGGAGGAGGTCGCGCGCCTCACCGCCATGCCCGATCCTCAAGCCGACGGCAGCCTGCAGCTGATGAGCATCCACAAGGCCAAGGGCCTGGAATTCGACACCGTCATCCTGCCGGGGCTGGGCAAAGGCACGCGCGGCGATGAGTCTAAATTGCTGTACTGGTTGCAGACCACGGGCGAGGGCGGCGAGGCCGAGCTGTTCTTCGGGCCGGTAAAAATGAGCGGGGAAAAGCAACACTCCTCCACCACGGGCTATATCCGCGAGCTGGACAAGGCCAAGGGCGAGTTCGAATCCGGGCGCCTGCTATACGTGGCGGCCACCCGCGCCCGGCAGGCGCTGCACCTGCTGGGGCATGTGCCGATCAAAGCCAACGGCGATATCGAGCCCAGAAACGGCAGCCTGCTGAAGCTGCTGTGGCCCAGGGTGGCGCAGCACTGGGGCGAGCTGGCGGCTGCCGCCGAGGAAGAGGGGGAAAGCACCGCGGCCGAATCCGAAGCGGTAGAGGTCCAACGCGGTGCCGTGCCGCTGGGCTGGGCATTGCCCGCGCCGCCGTCAGGTATTGGCCTGCGTTCGCCCGAGCCCGAGGCGGTAGAGGGCGAGATCGCCTTTGAATGGGCCGGCGAAATGGCCCGCGCCGTGGGCACGGTGGTGCATCGATTGCTGCAGCATGCGGTGGAGGCGGGCCGGTCGGATCTTCCGGCAATGAGCTCGGCGCCGGGTTTCTCCGCGCGCGTGGAGCAGCTGCTGCGCCGCCATGGCGTGACGGATCAGGACATGGGTACCGCCCAGCGCCGCGTGGCGCAGGCCCTGGCCCGCGTGGCGGCAGATGAGCGGGGCCGGTGGGTGCTGTCGGGTGAGCATGCCGAGTCCGCCTGCGAGCTGCCGCTGACCGCATTGATTGACGGCCAGCTGCGGCATCTCATTATCGACCGGACCTTCGTGGATGAGGCCGGCGCCCGCTGGATCATCGACTACAAGACCGGCACGCACTCCGGCGGTGGGCTGGAGCATTTCCTGGACGAGGAAGAAAACCGCTACCGCGAGCAGCTGCAGCGCTATGTCACCGCCTTCCAAGTGCTGGAAGACCGCCCCGTGCGCGCCGTGCTGTATTTTCCGCTGATCGAGGGCGGCTGGCGGGAGCTTACCATTGAGCCCTGACGGCGCGTTGATTTCGAAGGTCACCGAATCTGCTATGGTTAAGTGAGTCCTATTCAACATCAGGTGGCTGAAATGCGTTCCTTCTCATCTCGTTGCGTTGTTGGGTTCCTGAGCCTTGTCCTGGGTGGCCTCGTGCAGGTCACGGCGCTGTGGGCGGACGAGGCGATGACGAAAGAGCGTGCCATCGCACTGGTTGAGGCATTTTTCGACACGATCAACATTGCGACCTATGATTCCGGGCGCTTCGCGGCTGGGCTGGCGCCCGGTTTCAGCATCTTCGAGATGGGCGAGGAGTTCGACGCTGCGTCATTCGATGCGTTCATTTCCGAGGCGGCCAAAACCATCGTGGAAACACGCTGGACCCTCAGCGACTTCGATGTTTCCATCGGCGAAGACCTGACGCACCTCTCCTACACGAACGTCGGGCGGTTTGTGAACACGCAGGGAGGTGTCATCCATTCAGAGTGGATGGAGAGTGTGCTGCTGGAACTCAACGAAGGCGAGTGGAAAGTAAAATTTCTGCAGTCTGATCTCGTGTCCCGCTGGCTGCTTGCCGCGGACGGCAGCCGCACGGACATCTATCCGGCCGAAGACGGTGATTCGGATGACGTGAACCAATCCTCGATACCGCACTAGCGTACTACGAGATTATTTCCTCTCATCCGTAGATTGTTTCGTGCGGCTCGGGCGCTGGTACCAGGGCCCGCAAAGGGCCCGGTAGCGGGTCATGAACGGAAACAGCACCACGAGGAAGGTATAGCCCAGGATATACGCTTGCGAATGCCATTCGAGCTTTCGGGCCGAGGTCACCACTGGTGCATGGGTCAGTACCTCGAAGGACATACCCCGTGCCTTGCCCCAGCGCCCCAGTGCCCGGGACAACCAGATTTCCTCACCGGCATAGACCGACTCGCTGAAACCACCGACGGCCTCGAATCCCTCGCGCAGGCAAAATACGAAGCTGCCGGCAGCCAGCCGGAACCGGCGTGATATCTGCCCCCACAGGCGCACGCCGCGCTGCGCCATCGCGCTGGGCTGATCAAAAACGACGCTGGCCCCGCCCCCACAACAGGTGTCGCTGGCCAGCCGGTCCAGCGCGCCCTGCAGCAATTCGGCCGGCAGCTGCGTGTCGGCATCCAGGAAGATCAGCGCCTCTCCATGCGACGCCATGGCCCCGGCGTTGCGGGCGCGGGAAATCTGGTTGTGGGCCTCGAAGACCACCCGGGCGCCGCCCGCTCGCGCCACCGCGGCGGTGTCGTCAGTGGAATTGTTATCAACCACCACCAGCTCGCCCGGGTGGCTGCAGGCCTGCATGGCGGAGCGTACCGAGGCCAGTGTCGAGGGCAGTAAGGCCTCCTCATTGAAGGCGGGAATGATCAGCGTGTAGCGCATGCCTGAATCTTACCCGGATTGCACCCTGCTGCGGGCAGAAGACCGCTCAGGATGCAGCGCCCTCGATCTCCTCGATGAAGCCAAGCAGCAGGCCTGCTGCCTCGGGGGCGAACGCGCTTAAAAAGCCATGCCCCCATTCGGGTTTGTCGATGCGCCGACCGTTGTTCCAGAGCGCATCGGCGCGCTGAGAGAGTTCCCAACAGTCATCGCCCGGGTTCAGGACAAGCAGCGGATGGGGAATTTCACCGAGCTTCCGCCCATAAGTTTGCGCGTAGGCGAATGCCGCGCGGTGGCCCCACTCGTAATGATCTCCGGCCCTGAGGTTCTCCGCGAATGAGTCGGCTGCCATTTGCAGGGTCATCCCGGGCCCGCGATGGGCGAGCACGCGTTGCCACATGATCGAAAAGCGGCTGCCCGCCTCGTCAATCGGCAGCGGTGCATAGGTCTCATCGGCCGCTTGCGCTTCCTCGGGCGTCATCACCGGCGCAGAAATATTGATCACGGCCACCACCTGCTCCGGACGCTGGCTGGCGGCTTCTACCGCGACCATCGACCCGGTGTGATAGCCCACGAGGTGCACGGGCCCAACGCCCAGTTGATCCACCACCGCCCACATGGAGCGGGCGTAGTCTTCCAGTGTCACGGGGGGCTCTGCGGGCGGAAGTTCCGATTCGCCGTGGCCGGGATTGTCCGGTGCGATCACCAGCCGCTCCCCGGCAAGGTAGGGCATGATGTCGGCGAAACTGCGCCCTGACTTGGGACTCATGTGCAGGCACACCAGCGCGGGCTTGTCTCCGGGCGCGCCGGCCCGGCGCAGATGCACCTGGCCGAAGGGGCCATCGCAGAATTGCCGGGTCACCCTGGGCGGCATGCTCATTTGCTGTCGAGGAAGTCGCGCAACAGCGCAGCCACCTCAGCGGTGTGAATGTCCAGGAAACCGTGACTCCAGCCGGGCAAGTCGTGCACACGCCCGTTCTGGATCCGCGACGCGGCACGCTGCGTGTATTCATACAGGTCATCCTCCGGGTTCAGCACGAGAATGGGCTGTGACAGCGTGGGCAGAACGTCCCCGCGAGGATAATTGAAGGCTGCCTGGTGCCCCCACCAGGCCGTCTGGCCACCCCGCAGGTGCTCTGCAAAACTCACCTGGGTGTCTTCCAGGCTCTGCTTCGGGTCGCGCCAGTGACGCAGTTCCAGCCACAGATCCACCAGGTGCTGACCGTCTTCGTGAAGAGGGCGGGGTGCGAATTCGACTTTCATCGCGGCGAATTCCTCGGGCGTGAACATGGCGGCGGAGACCAGGACAAGCCGGCGGACCCGGTCGGGCTGCTGGCGCGCCATCTCCATCGCCGTGAGCGAGCCGGTGTGGTAGCCCATCACGTCCACGGGCCCGGCAACGCCCAACCGGTCCAGCAGGCCGAAGTTCGCGCGCGCGAAATCGGCAATTTCCGGCGGGCTGGCGGGCGGGTCGGATTCGCCGAAGCCGGGGGTGTCGGGTGCGATGGCGATGCGGTCGCGGCCCATGTCGCGAAGCAGCTTGTCGTAGATGCGCCCTGAGCTGGGGCTCATGTGCAGACAGATCAGCGGGATTTGGGTCGCGGTGTCGGGTCGCGCGATGCGGTAGTGCATCTGGCCATGGGCATGGACCCCATAGGCCCGGGTGACCGTGGCTCCGCGTTCCTCAGCGGCCACCGGGGTGCTTAATGCCAGGGTCGATATTAATGTGAACGTCCATCGGGCTGTCATGTCTCATCCCTCGCTGCGGGCCCCACAGTATAGGCGACCCGGCCGCCCTATTCGGGCCTTCGAAATACCATGAAATGCTGTTGCGGCAGGAAATCCCGAGTCCCGACCCAGTCCAGCCCGACCGCCTGCATCTCCCGGCGGGCCTGGCGCTCCGTCATCTTGTGGAGCCGCTTGATGGGCACATTCGGGTCCTCACCTCGGTATTCGATCAGGACGAGACGGCCACCGGGTTTGAGCGCCTTGGCCATGGCCAGGCCCATTTCCCGCGGGTAGCTGAATTCATGGTAGGCATCCACGAGCAGGATCAGGTCCACCGAGGCCGGGTCGAGCCGCGGATCGCTCTCGGTGCCCAGCACCGTTTCAATGTTTTTGACCCCCAGCGCCTCTCGCCGAATCTCGACAAGGCTCAGCATTTCAGGCTGTATGTCGACGGCCAGCACCCGTCCCTCGGGCACCCGTTGTGCCATGGGAAAACTGAAATAACCGGTCCCCGCGCCAATGTCGGCAATCACGTCATCGGCATCCAGGGGCAGGTTGGCGATCAGTCGGTCGGTGCGTTCTTCGCGCTCGCGCTCAGGCCGCTCCAGCCAGCTTGCACCGAGGTGGCCCATGACATGAGAGATTTCCCGGCCCATGTAGACTTTGCCGATGCCATCACGACTCGGGGCGCGAAACTCATAGGGATGGAGGGTTGTCGCGGGATCAGTGGGGAGGTGATGGTCTGCAGCAAGCGCACCGGCGCATCCGCTCATTACACCGGCCAGGAGGACGCCCGTGGCCCGGGCGCTGAACCTGTGACGTCCCGCCGTCATGCAGGCCTCGCCAGGGGCTTCAGGGCCGACAGTGCGATCACGCTGATCGCTCCGAGTGCTGCGAGGTACAGGGCTGGCGAGGCGATATCGCCGGTGGACTTGATCAGCCAGGTGGCGACCATGGGCCCGGTTCCACCGAAAACAGCGAGGGTGATGTTGTAGCCCACGCCAATCGCGGTGTAGCGGTTGTTCACCGGGAAACATTCCACCATGAAGGCCGGCAGCGGCCCGCCCATCAGCCCGAACAGCACGGCAAACCACAACTGCGCCAGCAGTGCCTCGATCATGACGCCGTGATCGATGACGAGGAACAGGGGATACAGCGTAATGGCCATCAGCGCAGTGGCGGTGACCATGACGGGCTTCCTGCCAAAGCGATCGGACAGCCATCCGCCGACGGGAATCATGATGACCACGAGTATCATCGCGAGCGTGTTGATCGCCAGGGCATGGTCTACGGCCGGGGTCACGATCTTGGTGAGATAGCTTGGCATCCAGACGAACAGCATGTAGAAGCTGGTGGCATAGAGCAGGATGCTGGCGGTAAGCAGCGCGAGTCGCCCCGGCACTTGTTGAAAGACCTCGACCAGGGGGTTACCGCGCTGACTGTCCGTCGCGGCCGCGGCGGCGTATTCGGGAGACTCTTCCAGGGAGCGGCGCAGCCAGTTGCCCGCAAAAAAGATCACGATGCCGCTCAGAAATGGCAGGCGCCAGCCCCAGCTGCTCATGGCCTCGTCGCCGAGCATGCCGCCCAGCACGGTGGCGACCAGGGAGCCCAGCAAAATGCCGGCAACCCCCCCGAAGACCGACCAGCTGCCCGACACGCCGCGGCGGTTGGCCGGCGCCGTCTCCACGAGGTAGGACATCGAACCGATCAGCTCGCCGCCCACCGAAATACCCTGGATCAACCGCAGCAGCACCAGCAGCCCTGCGGCCAGCGCACCCACCTGTGCGTGCACCGGAAGCAGTCCCACGAGCACGGTGGGTATGGCCATCATGGCGATGGAGAGCTGCAGGGCTTTCTTCCTCCCCATGCGGTCACCGATGTGACCGAAAATGATGCCGCCCAGGGGACGCATAAGGTAGCCGGCGGCAAAGATGCCGTAGGTGTTGATCAGGCCCGAGAGGGTGTCCTCCTGGGGGAAAAACAATGGCGCCATGATCGGCGCGAGGAAGCCGTAGACCGCGAAGTCATACCATTCAAGGACGTTGCCGATGCTGCCAGCGACGACCTGGCGCCGTGAAGATGGATTTGTGACTGCTGTCATGATGAGGGTTTCCCTTGTTGTGATCCGACTAGGGTACTCCCGGAGGGTAACGGAGTTCCAGTTGGGCGCGCGTGAACACCCAGCGATTGACCTCGAGAACGAAATTCCAGCCCGCCGGAATGGTTTCGTAGCATTTCTCTAATTCAAAGCCCAGTTTTTCGAGTGCGCGATTCGGCGCCGGGTTGGCCGAGGCGGGCTCACAAATCAGGTACTGCAGCGCGAGGGTTTCAAAAAAGTGCGGCAGGGCGGCAGCCACCATCCGTGTGCCCAGGCCCCGGCGCCGGGCACCGGGCGGCCAAACGTGCAAGTGCAGGCAGGCATCGAGGCCGTA
Organism: Candidatus Nitrosopumilus sp.; assembly: GCA_964225175.1. Classification (GTDB taxonomy): domain Bacteria; phylum Pseudomonadota; class Gammaproteobacteria; order Xanthomonadales; family SZUA-36; genus WTJD01. Next base: position 55,592 of record CAXQNK010000073.1, read on the forward strand.
CCGGATGGCATTCACGTAACAGTGCCCCATTGCCCGCCCCTCGAGCAGAGCAACGAGTACCTCGACGTCCCGCTCGGGCGGGGCCTTGGCAAGTTGCGCGTGTAAACGCTCGGGGAGGTCTGCCAGCACAGCGATGTCATCGAGATCAATCCCCATGGCCAGCAGGTCCGCGTCGCTGGCCGTGTTCCAGTAAGCGGTAATCAGTGGGATTTCACTGCGCCTGAGGGGCCGCACATGCACATTGGGTGGATCATTCATGCCGTTGAGTTGTCGGTGCGCAAACGAGGAAACCATATTATATCCGGCGGTCGCGTTGCCTTCGGCGGGTCCGCAGACTAAGGTGATGACGATGACTGAGCGTTCAAAACAGGGCAAGACGCGTCCGCTTGATGCCGATGCGGGCATCGAGATCACCGCCGAATTCGAACGGTTTGAACAGCGCGACGACATTTTTACGCGCGCTTTCTGGGACTCCGAGGTGCAATCGCCCGCGAGCATGGCTTTTTTTGACTCCTATCGCCAGGCGCCCGTGGCGCGCTCCGGTGATGGTTTCGCGCAGCGGGATTTCGCGCTGCGCAATGCGGCTTGGCTGATATCTGACGTGATTTCTGAGCGCAATGCCAGCGAGGGTGAGCGCGAGGGTTTCCAGGCCTCGATACGCTGCGACACGCCCGTGGCGGAGCAGCGCGTCCCTGTCGATGACCCGCAGGCGATGGCGCGGGAAATCAAGCGCGTCGCACGCTTTTTCGGAGCTGACCTGGCGGGGGTCACCGATCTGGATGAACGCTGGCTCTATGCTTCTCGGGTCGACACCCGGGACTTCAACGCAGCGCCGAACGATCTGCCCGAGGGTCTCGACAGCGTCATCGTTATGGGTCACGAGATGGACGGGGAGTTGGTCGACACCTACCCGGCGGCGCTCGGTGGCGCAGCCACGGGGCGTGAGTACAGCCACGAGGCAGCCACGGTGATGCAGGTTGCAGCTTACATTCGCCATCTTGGCTACCAGGCCATTCCCTCGATGAATGACACCGGGCTGGTGATTCCCTACGCAATCAAGGCCGGCTTGGGCGAATACGCGCGAAACCAGATGGTGATCACGCCGGAGTTCGGGCCGCGGCTGCGGTTTTCCAAGATCTTTACCGACTTGCCACTGCACCATGACACGCCCCGCACCCCCGGGGTCGCGAGGTTTTGCGACATCTGCACCAAGTGCGTCGATGCCTGTCCGGTCAATGCTTTGCCTGGTGGCCCACCCTCGACCGATCGTCCGAACCGCTCAGCGATCAAAGGTGTGAGGAAATGGACTTCGGATGCGGAAAAGTGCTTTGGTTTCTGGACCAAGCTGGCGTCTGATTGCGCCATTTGCATGCGAGTCTGTCCATTTAATCGGGATTTTCGCCGCCTTGGCCATCGGCTCTGGCTGCGCCTGGCGCTCTCTCCGTTCAGACGGCTCGCGTTATGGCTGGATCGGAATCGTGGCGGGCGCCTCCGGCCCGCCCAATGGTGGTCTCGAACCACCTGAGCGACCCACGCAGACCCCGACCAGCATGAGTTCAGATACACCGAGCGACGCAACGTCCACGCTGCCTGCGAGCAGCAGAGTCCGTCGTTATTTTCGACAGGCCCGTGCCGTGCGCTCAGGCAATGATTTGGTGGCCCTCAAATGGCTGGCGGAGCGCTGCGTGGCTGCCGCGCCAGAAGAGGCTGACGGCTGGCGGATGCTGGCCGAGGCGCATGCTCAGCCTGGCCTGGAAGCGGAAGGACTGGAACGCATCCGGGAAGGACTGGAGCATCACCCCGATGATCTGCAGCTGCGCCTGCAGCGCTGCGGCCTGAATCTGCGGCTCAATCGCCGTGCCGCCTGTCGTGCCGAGGTCGATGAACTACTGCTACGTGATGAACTGGACCTGAACGCGCTGCGTCAGCTGGCCGGGTTGCTGGCCTTGCTGGACGACATGGCGGATTCGGTGCCCCTGCACGAACGCATTTGCGAACTGGCACCAGACGATCCGCAGCACTGGCTCAGCCTGTCCATGGCTGAGCGAGCCGCGGGCCGACTCGACTCCGCCCGGGCACACGTGGCCGCGGTGCTCGAGCAGGAGCAGCCGCCGCCGCGGGCTTACTGGTTGATGTCGAGCCTGCGTCGCGCCCGGCCGGAAGATCACATGGTCTTGCGCCTGCGCGCGGCGCTGGAGTCTGATTGGCTGGCGCCGATGCAGAAGGTATACCTGGCCTATGCCCTGGTCAGCGAATGCGAGGACCTGGGGGACTGGGAGGGTGCCCTGGCCGCGGCCCGCCTGGCTGGTGAACTGCACAGCGGTTTGCGACCCTGGGACGAGGCTGTGGCCAGGGCGCAGGTCGAGGCCGTATTGGCTTGTCAGGGCGAAGCATTGCTTGATGGTTTCCGCAGTCTCCGGGCCGCCGATGAGCCGATTTTTATCGTGGGGATGCCGCGCTCAGGCACGACCCTCATCGAGCAGATACTGGGGAGTCACGAGCGGGTGTTCCCGGCCGGTGAACTCAGGCAGTTTCCCCAGGCGCTGGGCTTGGCGCTCGGGCCTATGGAGGGCCTCGCGCTCTCGCCAGAGCAGATGCCGCGGCTGGGGCAGCTTGATTTCGAACGACTCGCTGCAGACTACCTGGCCAGCACGCGCCCACGCTGCGGGCACACGGCGCACTTTACCGATAAGCTCCCGATGAATTTCCTCCACCTGGGCCTGATTGCCCGTGCTTTTCCCGGAGCGCGTTTCATTCATGTCACCCGGCATCCGCTTGCGGTGTGTTGGAGCAACTTCAAAATCCTGTTCGGTGACGGACATGAATGGTCTTACCGCCTCGAGGACATCGCGCAGTTCTACTTGCTGTACCGGCGGCTGATGAGCCACTGGATCGCTCTCATGCCTGATCGTATTCATCGTGTTCATTACGAAGACCTGGTGGCCGATCCGGAGGCCATCACGCGCGGCCTTCTTGACCATTGCGGGTTGCCCTGGCAAGCCGATTGCCTGGATTTTCACAGGGCATCAGAACCCGTGATTACCGCCAGCGCCGTCCAGGTGCGCCAACCGCTCTACGATGTCGCGGTCGACCAATGGCGAAACTACGCGAGGGAATTGGAACCGGCTCGGCAAAGTCTGCTGGCCGCCGGCATCCAGGTCGACTGAAGCCACTCCAGGGTGGACCTGCGAACGTGCACACCAGGGCGCCTGATTCGGTCTTGTTGCCGGTGCGGCGTTGCCTTGTGTTCAACTCGCCCAGTTCAGCAGCAAACGGCCCTCATTGTTGAAGCCGACCGAAGTGTTCGGGTGTTGACCTTCTCTGTGCCTGAAATGCAAACGCGCGTGAGTTTTCATCGCTGCGCAAACACCTCAAATCAGGCGTAGAGAACGTCGCACCAACTTTTTCTGAGCTGGCGGGTAAATAGGGACAGGAAACACTGCACCGTTTCCTCATACACATCACCTTTTTGACCCCGCCCCCGGCGGGGTTTTTTTATCCCGATGCCGGCGCTGAGGCCTGTTCGTCGAGTTGTCGTTCGAGCCACAAAATGGCCAGGGTGAGCAACAGCAGAAGCCACAGTGCCGTGGGTGAGACGCGGGATTCACTTCCGCTTGAAAAAGCGGGTCGGATGGACGCGCCAGCCCGCGCCGCGGTGGCGCGAGCACGCAGCCAGGACCGGGCACCTTGCCACTCATCGGGTCGAAGAATATAGCGCCATTGCTGATCGATCAGCCGATCAGAATTGGTCTCGCGAAGTTCCAGCAATTGCCAGCCGGCATGATCGGCCCAATGGGCAGCGCATTGCACCTGCCCGTACAGGGTGCTGTCGACGGCTAGACCGAGCGTGACCGGTTCAGCGTCGGCGGGTGATTGCCAGGTCACATCATCGGCAGCTTCACCGGTTGCACATACCAGTTGTCTTGAATCGAGCATGGGCAATTCGCGATGGTCCGGCGCCAATAGTCGTGCGCTGGTGTCCGTTCGGGCAAGCATTGCGATCAGATGAGCCCAATATCCGGACCAGCTGTGGATATCGCCCGTGGTCACCCAGCGATAACGGCCTTCCAGGGTGCTGAGCCCGAGCCGCCCCTGTCCCGAGGGAACCCATGCGTCCAGGGTCTGGCCCGAATTCGACCAGCTCAGCGCGTGGTAGTCACCCGGCGCCAGCCGCCACGTGGGTTGAGGCAGTGGGCGCTCGGGAATGCCGCCGGGCCACAGCGGCCAGGTCATGGCCTGCGCGGAGACTGGATCGGTCGGCCACTCGGTGATGTGCAAGGCCGTGGGCCATCGCAGCTCGGTCTGCTGCTGGGCTTCGACGAGTGTGGCATCGGCGAGCAGCAGAAGGCCCATGCCTTCGTCAATTGCCTGTAGCAGCCAGTCGCGCTCCTGTTCAGCGAGTTCGATCCACGCCTGTCCGTCAAGCACGGCCAGATCGGTTCCAGCCAGGAGTCCGGGGCTCATTTGCATGGAGACATCCGGATCGAGGTTCATACCCCGGCTGAGCGTGCGCCCAGAGGTCAGCCGTACAAGGCTCACCACGGTATTGCCACGATCGCCAACCCAGTTCGCCAGCCGTCGTAATTCAAAGGAGGGCGCAGATTGCAGTAATAGCAGCTGCAGGGGGTCCCCCGAGCGGACGTCAACGCTGACCGGGTCGTCGCTGAGCAATGTATCCCCATGGCTCAAGCGCAGCCGATAGAGCAGGGGCCCCGTGCTCCTCGGAACTGCGCGCAGTGAGAAATCCAAACCGGACCTCACCCGGATGCGGTCCACCACGACCCCGCCAGGGTCAAGCAACTCCAGCTGCAGGTCGCCTACAGATTCCTCCGTCACAAGGCTTGCGGCGACGATCAGGCTCTCACCCAGGGTGATGACGCGAGGCCACTGTGGCGCGACAATTCGTGTGCCGGCAGGAGCGGTGAAACTGATTTCCAGCTCATCGGGCAGTTGCTGCCAATCCGACTGGGACAGTCCGTGCCCGGTGACTTGCAAGCGCTTGAGCTGCGGCTCTCGCAGCACCAGCTGCCCCGGCGCAATAATCGCCTGGCCCTGCCCAGAAGGGGGCACAGCCCCTGCTCGCAGGCTGTAGACCGAACCGGACGAAGAATCTGCTTTCGGCCCGATCATTCCATCGGTCTGAAGAATTGCGCTCTCGGTCGAGCGCGTGGCCTTGTGCCCGGACAACAGCAGGACGAGGATGAAAAATGCCGCCACGTTCAGTCCGGCCACCAGGCCCCAGCGAAGCCGCTGACGGTTTGCGAGGCGCTGCCATACCCGCCACTCGATCCAGAGCAACGAGAGTGCGAGCAGGGTGATGACCCATGGAGAAAAACTTTCCGACAGCGATAAGCCGAAGCTCATGGATTGGCTCCGGGTCCTGTGTCCGGGTCGCCCGGTGTGGCCGCCTGCGGTGCAACCACTGGTTGGCCCGGGCTGCGGTAGGCGTTACGGCGCGGTTCCGCCTCGAGGGGCGGTAATTCTTGCCAGGTGGCCTGCTGAATCCGCGCAAGGCAGCCCTCGCAGTCCGCCGGCAGGGCGGTCAGCGTGATGGTCTGTTCCAGGAGCGCTGCAACCTGAATGAGTTCAGGGCGCTGTTGGGACTGCACCACGAAGAATTGGCGGGCCATGCGCAATGTGCTGAGGTCTGATGCATCCAGCTGACGCCCGGTAGCCAGCTTTTGAAGCACGTTGTTCAGCGTGACCAGTGATGCCGTGTCGCTTTGAGTGGTCGGGGCGCTCAGCAGGCGGCTGCGACTGCGCACTTCGTCCAGTCTGCCACTGAGGCGGCGGTCCTCCGACACCGGCGGGGGCTCAAAACCGAGGCGCTGGGTGTAAATCCGATCTGCCTGGCGGGCGAGATTGAGGGCATCCAGTGCGCGATATTCGAACGGCAGGGCGCGTCTCGGGTCCGACATCAGCAGGAAGCGCTCGGCCTGCCACATGTGGCTGATCGCCTGTTTCATGAGTGCCGCAGCGCTGTTGGCGGTCACCGGACCCTGATCCGCGCTGCCATGATCATGCCCGAACTGTGCGATCAACCGGCTCGCTGGATCGGAGGCGGCAGCTCCTGGCGCCTCATCGGTCTCGTGGCTATGTCCGGGCCGGGCCGGATTGGCCTCTTCTTCGGCGGGGTTGTCCTGATCGGTTTCATGGCCGTGTGCATCCTCGCCTGCCGCCACGAGGGCCTCGTCAAATTCATCCCCAAGATACTGCCCATAACGCTGCTTTAACGCTTGTTGCGCCTGGCGAGTTCCCGCGATTCAGCGTCGATGCGCGCGGTCTCGAGCTGGTCGAGTCGAGCGATCAACTGCTCGGTTTCAATGATGATCTGGCGCTGGCTTCTGAAGTACTCCGGGAGCACGTCCATGGCCAGGCCCGAGGCGGCAGCCGGTGCAGTCGCATTGTCGAGCCAGCGGATCACAACCGTGTCGGAACGGGCCGTGTTGGCCTTAGGAGCGCGCGCATCCTGCGCCACGCTGAAAAAGTAGATTTCATCCCCCGGCTTCATGCCGAGAGACGGCAGGTCCCATCGACGGGTATAAACGATTTCCCCGGAGCGGTCCTGGTGGCGATCAAAGGCGTAGCGCATATCGCGAAACTTGACGCCTTCGCCCAGCCCGGAGGCGAGGGACGCGCGAATTTCGACTGATTCAAGGCCATGGTCGTCCGTGATGCCCACGCGGTATTCGATCACCGGCGGTGCGTCTCCCCGAAACTCGATGGTCCGCTCGCTCGGCGCCAGGACACGCAGTCGCGGTGAGCGATCACGTTCAACGCTGAGCGTGTGTACAGCACCCGGTGCCTGGTCGCCGTCCTCCGTGGGCGCCAGGATACGGTACAGCGAGGTCTGGAAAACAGTCTGGCTGATTTTCGCCGTTGATGTCCCTGTGAAGCGCACCGGGGTCTTATCATTGATCTGCAGTAGCAGGTCGTCCGGGGCGGCATGTTCCACAACCCAGGTCACTTCGCTGCCCTCCGGAACCTTGATGTCCCATTGGGTGGATTCGAAGGGCGGCTGACGGGTGTAGGCCGGCGGCACGATGCGAATGACAGTTAATTTCAGCTGCTGCCCGTCGGGGCTGCCTGGGAGTGCTATCCCTGGCATGGATCGCTTCTCGCCCAGCCCCTCGATGTGCCCTTGGCCGGACAGGATTGCCCAGGCTCCGAAGCCAATGGCGACCAATGCGCCCAGGGGATTGAATCGAGGCAGCCAGCGTTCGGTCTGCGCCATGGCGTTTGGCCAGGCGGTTCGTGTCCGTTCTGCCTGCAGGCGCTGCATTGCGCTCGCGGGGTCCTGGTGCATGAGCAGCCCGGCGCTTTCCTCGAGTTCCCCGAGCGCCCGATTAAGGTGGCGGGCGATTGCTTCGGCCGTCAAACGTCGCTGCTGCAGGTAACTCCTGGCCAGGACGACAAGCGCACCCGCGATGAGGACCAGGTTGCTCGCAGTTCGGGGCAGACCCAGAAGTGAAAGAAATCCCGTCACCAGCAGCACGGCGCCGGCACCATTCATCAAGCTGCGCATCAACAGCCGCATACGCAAACGACGCGACACGCGCGTTGGCCGGGGTGAGAGCAC
>CAXQNK010000074.1:0-56026 GCA_964225175.1 Candidatus Nitrosopumilus sp.
GCGGAATCTCGTATTGCGCCGCCATTTCGACCCCCCCATCCTGACCGAAAATAGCTTCTTCATGGCCGCACTTGGCGCAGCGGTGGATACTCATGTTTTCGATCACACCGAGCACTTTGACGTCCACTTTCCGGAACATCTGCAAGGCCTTTCGTGCATCCAGTAGCGCGATGTCCTGCTGTGTCGTGACGATGACTGCACCCGCCACAGGTATTTTCTGTGCGAGGGTCAACTGGATGTCGCCGGTGCCCGGGGGCAGATCGATGATCAGGTAATCAAGCGCCTCCCAGTCGGTCTCGCTGAGCAGTTGCTGCAGGGCGGACGTCACCATCGGTCCGCGCCAGACCATGGGGGTCTCTTCGTCCACCAGAAATCCGATGGACATGACCTGCAAGCCATACGCACGCTTGGGCTTGATGCGTTTTCCATCCGTATCCGGCTGGCCGGAAACGCCGAGCATGCGGGGAATACTGGGCCCGTAAATATCGGCATCGAGGATTCCAACCTGTGCACCCGCCCGGGCCAGGCCCAGCGCAAGATTGACCGCCGTGCTGGATTTGCCCACACCGCCTTTTCCAGATCCAACGGCAATGATATTGCGGATGGATTTATGCGGTTTCAATTCACCCTGCACGCGATGTGACATCACCCGCCAGCTGATATTGACCGTAACCTCGCCCTGACCCATGCGCTCGAGCAGCTGTGAACGGACCCGCTTCTCGAGGTCCGAAATCACATCGTCCGCAGGGTAGCCAAGCCGGATGTCAATTTCGGCCCCGTCAGGGCACACTCGCACGTCCCGGACAACTCCGGAAGATTTCAGATCCTGTCCCGTCAGGGGATCAGTGATTTGGGCTAGACCCGCCTCGACGGCGTCGACATTCCATTGGCTCATGGCCAGATGTTCTCCTGCGGTGAAGGCAATTCAGACCCACATTGTATCTTCATTTCAAGGCTCGGACCCACTGCTGGACGCCCGCGTTTCGGGCAACAGGCTGCATGCGCCATGGCTGTCATGCGATAATCGCATGAGCATGCCCAGAGGGCGACGAAGAACAGCGAATCAGCGAAACCATGAGTGGCCGGCCAAGAAAAATCCTGGTGACCAGTGCACTGCCCTATGCCAATGGATCGATCCACCTGGGGCATATGCTGGAATACATCCAGACCGATGTGTGGGCGCGTTTTCAGCGCGCCCAATCCAATGAATGCTATTTCGCATGGGCGGACGATGCACACGGTACACCCATTATGCTCAGCGCGCAGCAGGAAGGCATCTCACCAGAAACCCTGATCGACCGGATGAACGAAGAGCACCAGAGGGATTTTCGGGATTTTGGTTTGAGCTATGACCATTATTCTTCCACCCACAGTGCCGCCAACCGGGAGTGGGTAGAAACCATCTATGCACGACTTCGTGACAATGGTCACATCAAAAAGCGGACCATTTCACAATTTTACGATTCGCAGGAAGGCATGTTCCTGCCCGATCGCTTCATTCGCGGAATCTGCCCTAAATGCCGTGCACAGGACCAGTATGGTGACAGTTGCGAGTCCTGCGGGAGCACCTACTCGCCTACTGATCTCATCGAGCCTCGATCCGCCGTGACTGGCTCTGCGCCGGAAATGCGGGATTCCGAGCACTTTTTTGTGCAGTTGTCAGATTTCGAGGAGCAGCTGCAGAGCTGGATGCATTCGGCGCCCATGCAGAAAGAAGTCGTGAACAAAATGCAGGAGTGGTTCGAGGATGGATTGCGCGATTGGGACATCACGCTGGACACCCCCTATTTCGGCTTCGAACTGCCCGATGCTCCCGGAAAATACTTCTATGTCTGGGTAGACGCGCCCATTGGATATCTCGGCAGCTTCACGGAGCTATGCCAGCGTGAAGGACTGGATTTCGACGCCTGGTGGACGCCCGGTTCCGAGGCCGAGGTGTATCATTTCATCGGCAAGGACATCATGTATTTCCATACGCTTTTCTGGCCCGCGATGCTGATGGGGTCTGGGATGAGAACGCCCACCGCGATCTACGCACATGGTTTCCTGACCGTTGACGGCACCAAAATGTCGAAATCCCGCGGTACTTTTATCATGGCGCGAACCTACCTTGAACACCTGGACCCGGATTACCTGCGCTACTATTTCTGTGCAAAGCTGGGCGCGGGTACGGGAGACATCGACCTGAACCTCGATGACTTTGTGCAGCGCGTCAATTCCGACCTGGTCGGAAAGCTTGTGAATATTGCGAGCCGCTGCGCGGGCTTTATTCAACGTCATTTCGATGGCCGATTGGCAAACGACCTTCCCGAGCCTGCACTCTACGAGAAATTCATCGATGCCCGGGAGGGCGTGGCCAGGGAATACGAGGCTCGCAATTACCAATTGGCAGTTCGTAAAATCATGGCGCTTGCCGATGATGCCAACCGCTACATCGACGAACACAAACCCTGGCAGCTGATCAAGGATGGGGACCGTGTTGGCGACGTCCAGGCAATCTGCAGCCAGGGAATCAACCTGTTCCGCGTCCTGATCACCATGCTGGCACCTGCTATTCCGCATACCGCGGCCAAGGCGAGCGCTTTTCTCGATACCCCTGTGGATCAATGGGAAGACCTGGACTCACCATTGCTCGCCTGCACCATTAATCCTTTTGAACCGCTCATGGCCCGAGTTGACCCAAAACGGGTGGAAGCCATGGTCGAAGCTTCAAGATCTTCCTTGCAGCCTACCGCCCCGGCGCTTGACCTTGCAGACGAAATCGGTATCGATGACTTTCTGAGAGTGGATTTACGGATTGCGCGAATCATCAAGGCCGAAGCCATCCCGGAGGCAGAAAAGCTGTTGCGCTTGACACTCGATATCGGCGCGGAGACACGCACCGTTTTCGCTGGAATCAAGAGTGCCTATGACCCCCCCGAACTCGAAGGCCGGCTGACGGTGATGGTCGCCAACCTCAAGCCACGGAAAATGCGCTTTGGTGTGTCCGAAGGCATGGTGCTGGCGGGCGGCAGTGGTGGAGCCGATCTATACCTGTTGAGCCCGGACGACGGTGCAGTGCCCGGCACTCGCGTCACCTGAGACCTCAGCATGAACATGCCGTGACGGATGCTGGATTCACTGCTCATCCTGGTTAGCGCTGTCCTCGCGAATAATTTCGTGCTGGTCCGATTCCTTGGGTTGTGCCCGTTCATGGGCGTGTCCAACACCATTGAGGGGGCCATCGGCATGTCAGTGGCCACCGCCTTCGTACTCACCCTGTCCTCTGTTTCCAGTTATATTTTGCATCAATATCTTTTAGCGCCCATGGGGTTGTCCTACCTGACCACCCTGAGTTTTATTTTCGTAATTGCAGTCATCGTGCAACTGACGGAAATCGTCATGAGAAAGTCCAGCCCCCTCCTGTACCGCGTTCTGGGCATTTTTCTGCCCCTGATCACCAGTAATTGTGCGGTCCTTGGTGTTGCCCTGCTCAACCTTCAGGAACAAAACAGCCTTCTTGAATCAGCCCTTTTCGGCTTCGGCGCAGCAGCGGGATTCGGGATCGTACTGGTCATGTTCGCAGCCATTCGCGAGCGTCTCGCCCACGCTGATGTTCCGGTCCATTTCCGGGGGGCACCAATCGGCCTGATTACCGCGGGACTGATGGCCCTCGCCTTCATGGGCTTCACCGGCCTGGCGGATCTGTGAACGAGATGCTGGCGCTGCTGACAATGGCTGGGCTTGGCGTGTTGTGCGGCCTGGGCCTTGGATGGGCCGCCGCGTACTTCCGGGTGACCTCTGATCCGGTGGTCGACCAAATTGACGCGCTCTTACCTCAGACCCAATGTGGTCAGTGCAACTATCCAGGTTGCCGGCCCTACGCAGAGGCAGTTGCCCGGGGGGAGGCCGATATCAATCAATGCCCACCAGGCGGTGAGGCTGGCGTCAAGGCATTGGCCGCACTGCTCGGACGAGAACCGAAGGCCCTGAACCCTGAAAATGGACAGGAGACCGGCCCCACGGTCGCCGTCATCGATGAGGAGAAGTGTATTGGCTGCACACTCTGCATCCAGGCCTGCCCGGTCGATGCCATTGTGGGAGCCAGCAAGCTTATGCACACCGTGATATTCGACCACTGCACGGGCTGCGATTTATGCCTCCCAGCTTGCCCGGTTGACTGCATCATCATGCGGCCCGCCGAGCGAGAATCAGCGGCGTTGCGCCCTCCCCTCACCGTCGCTGACCTTGAATCGGGCACCGTTTCATGAAGCGCAACCCAGGTTCAATGCCACGCAGGACCCGCGCACATGATTACCGATTTTTCGGAGGCGTCCAATTGGCTCCCAATACCGCGCAGTCATGCCAGCAGCCCTCCGCTATGCCCCGAACCCCCGATCTCTTGGCGGTCCCGTTGGTCACACAACCGGGACAACCCGTCAATGTAGCCGTCGAGAAGGGTGCACGGGTCTCGCAGGGTCAGCCCCTGCTCGCAACGGCTCACGAGGCCTGCGCAAACGACGACGCGGTCCAGGCACACGCTCCGGTAGCAGGCACAGTGATCGGGATAGAACCCAGGCTCATCTGCCACAGCTCGAATGAACCCGGACTGTGCGCCCTGATTCGCCCGGCTGCCAGTGCCTCGCACCATGCGCGCCCAGACCCGGCAAACTGGCGCGCGCTGGCGGCAAGCGATACGTTGTTCAGAATAGGCTCAGCCGGCATTGTTGGCCTGGGCGGCGCCGGATTCCCAACCCTACAGAAAATACAGGCGGGCCTGAGCGCCAAGCTGCATACACTGATCATCAACGGTGTCGAATGTGAACCCTACATCAGTTGCGATGAGATGCTCATGCGGGAACGTTCTGAGCGCGTCATCGCCGGGGCTCAGATACTGGGTCAACTCGCGGGGGCGAGTAACATATGCATCGCGGTCGAGAACGACAAGCGGGACGCCCTCGCTGCGATGCAATCGGCGATGGCGAGCATCGAATCAGTAGACGTTGAACTGACGCCATTGCCACCGCGCTATCCCGAGGGCGGTGAGCGCCAATTGATCCAGGCATTGACGGGAAAAGAAATTCCATCAGGGACCTGGCCCACGGACCAGGGCATTCTGGTTCAGAATGCGGGTACGGCAGCAGCAGTAGCTGACGCGGTGATCGATGCCACACCGCTTACGGAACGTTATGTGACCGTGACGGGTGCCGGGCTGAGAAATCCGCGCAACCTCCGCGTGATGATCGGCACGCCTGTGAAGGATCTGATCGATTACTGCGGCGGACTGACGCAGGACGCGGCCCGAGTCATTATTGGTGGCCCCCTGATGGGACATGCACTGGAATCGCTAGACCAATTTACGGCCAAGTCCACGAACTGCATCCTGGTACTGAGCCATGCCGATATCAAAGACAAGCATCCTGAGATGCCCTGTATTCGCTGTGGCGATTGCGCACAGGTTTGTCCCTCAAGATTGCTGCCACAGCAACTCCAGTGGCAGCTGCGCACCGGGCAATGGCAGGCGGCAGAGGCGTACTCGTTAAACGATTGCCTTGAGTGCGGCGCTTGTGATCTTGTCTGTCCGAGTCACATTCCCTTGACTGCCTGGTTTCAATATGGAAAACAAAAGATCGCTGCCGAGCATGCCAACCATTCCGCGGCCTCCAGGGCCCGGTTGAGGCACGAGGCCAGATTGCGTCGCCTGGATCGCGACAAGCTGGAACGCAAGCAGCGTCTCGAGGCGAAAAAGAAAGCGCTGCGGACGCGCAGAAAAAAACCCGCAGGAACTGGACACGAGCATTCAGACAGGGAGCACCGTTGATGACTGGCCTGCCCCGCTCAACCTTTGCAGCACCGCATACTCCGAGCCGGAAAAGCGTGGCCGCAACCATGCGCACGGTGCTTTACGCCCTTGTTCCGGGAATTATTTTGCATTTCGTGTTTTTTGGACCCGGCATCGTGATTCAAATCGTCCTCGCGAGTGGTTTTGCCTTGTTCTGGGAAGCACTGCTGCTGCGAATACGGAGACAAGACAGCACTCGCTTTCTGATGGACTTCTCAGCGCTGCTTACCGCCGCTCTGTTCGCGTTGTGCATCCCTCCGCTGGCTCCCTGGTGGATCTCTGCAATCGGCATGTTTTTCGCCATCGTGGTGAGCAAACATTTATTCGGCGGGCTGGGACAAAATGTTTTCAATCCCGCAATGGTGGGTTACGTCGTGGTCCTGGTCAGCTTTCCCTTACACCTGACACGTTGGTTGCCCACCCAGGCGCTCTCCGAGGCGCCTGGCTTCCTGCCAAGCCTGGAGCTCGTGCTGGGCTATGGCGTCGCGACCAGTTTTGACTGGGACGGTGTCACCCAGGCCACCGCTCTTGATAGCGTTAAGACTGCTCTGCACATGGGACAGTCTCTTCTTGACAACGGCACGAGCGCTGCCCAGGGCTCTTGGGGCAGCGGCGGATGGGCATGGATCGCGATGGCTTACGCCTTGGGAGGCATTTACCTGCTGATTAAACGTGTGATCGACTGGCAGGTTCCCTGTGCCGTCATCGGCAGCCTGCTCCTGCTCACGTTGCCAGGGTGGTGGATGGACCCGACCAGCCATGCTTCACCCATCCACCACATCCTTTCCGGCGCCGTGGTGCTGGGGGCGTTTTTCATTGCAACCGACCCCGTTTCAGGTTGCACCAGCGCACAAGGCCGCCTGTGGTTTGGTGTGGGGGTCGGGGTGTTGACGTACACCATTCGTCGTTGGGGGGGCTATCCCGACGGTCTTGCCTTTGCCGTGCTGCTCATGAACATGGCCGCGCCACTGATCGACCAATACACGCAACCACGGGTCTACGGCCATTGAGTTCTCAACTCGCATTCCCCGGCCGGAGCGCATGGCGACTGGGCCTCATCGCCGCGCTCACTACTGCCCTGCTCGCCGGCGTTCATGCACTGACCTCAGAAAAAATAGCGCACCAGGCGCAGGAGCTCGAATCCCGACGACTGCAGCAGGTGCTGCCCGAATCGCTGTACAACAACAACCCCCGGGATGACTTACTCCTCGTTAAGGATGAGGCGCATTTCAAGCACTCCGCAGTTGTGCGCATCTACCGGGCCAGGGACGACGGGCAACCTGTCGGGCTGGTTCTTCGCCATACAGCGCCCGATGGATACAACGGCGAAATCGTCCTGCTCACGGGTATCCTGGCCAACGGTCGCATCAGCGGCGTCCGCGTGGTCCATCACAAGGAAACGCCGGGGCTGGGTGACCCGATCGAGCTTTCTCGCAGCACCTGGATTCTGGGCTTCAGCGGGCGATCCCTGGAGGACCCCGTCGCTGACCACTGGGGCGTTCAGCGGGATGGTGGAGCCTTTGATCAATTCACAGGTGCAACGATCACGCCCCGCGCGGTTGTCAGAGCGGTCCAGCGCGCATTGGCTTACTATCAAATCCATGGCGATGCACTGTTTGCAGAGACCACCGGGAATGGAGCAGGGCAATGAATGATGCACGCGCACTCAAGCCTGTGTTCCTTGAAGGCTTCTGGACCCAAAACACTGGCTTAGTGGTTTTACTTGGCTTATGCCCATTGCTCGCGGTTACTACGACCGTGGTCAATGGCATCGGGCTTGGGCTGGCTACCATCCTGACGCTGGTGATTTCAGGAGTCAGTGTTTCGCTGGCCAGGCCTCTTTTGCGCCCTGAGATCAGGATCCCGATATTCGTGTTGGTCATTGCCTGCGTCGTTACCGTGATCCAGATGCTGATGCAGGCCTATTGGATCGAACTCTATCACGTGCTGGGAATTTTCATTCCCCTGATTGTCACCAATTGCGCAATTATCGGCCGGGCTGAAGCGTTTGCTTCGCGAAACCGGCCACTGGCGGCCGCGATAGACGGATTGGCAACCGGATTGGGGTTTACCATGGCCCTTGTGCTGCTAGGAGCTGTCAGAGAATTGACGGGAAGAGGCACGCTATTTGTGGATGCGCAGATGCTCGTGGGTGACTGGGGGCGCCACCTTTCCATGACAGTCATCAACGATTATCCGGGGTTTCTGCTGGCGGCCATGCCACCCGGCGCATTCATGTGCCTGGGTCTTTTGATTGCGGGTCGGAACTGGCTGAGTGAGCGCCTGGAAACTCGGCAGCGATCGACT
This sequence comes from Candidatus Nitrosopumilus sp., assembly GCA_964225175.1. GTDB lineage: Bacteria > Pseudomonadota > Gammaproteobacteria > Xanthomonadales > SZUA-36 > WTJD01. Next base: position 8,129 of record CAXQNK010000074.1, read on the forward strand.
GCGTCGGAGGGTATCACAAATGAAACTGAGTGAGCGCATCGAATTTTTTAACCGCCTGAAGGGCAATGACCCGAATCCTACGACTGAATTGAACTATGACTCACCTTTTGAGCTACTGATCGCAGTGATCTTATCGGCCCAGGCAACCGATGTCAGCGTGAACAAGGCCACGAGCCATCTGTTTCCTGTCGCCAATACCCCCGCTTCCCTGCTTGCCCTTGGTGAAGAGGGCCTGCGCAGCCACATTCGCACCATCGGCTTGTTTAATACCAAGGCCGCCAATGTCATCAAGACCTGTCAGATTCTTCTGGAACGATTTGATGGCGATGTGCCGTGTGACCGTTCCGCTTTGGAATCCCTGCCGGGCGTGGGTCGAAAAACCGCAAATGTCGTACTCAATACTGCCTTTGGTGAACCAACAATCGCCGTAGACACCCATATTTTCAGGGTAGCCAATCGAACTGGCCTTGGAATCGGCAAAACTCCTCTTGAGGTAGAAAGAAAACTGCTTCGTAACGTACCCAAGGAGTTCCAGAAAGATGCGCATCACTGGCTGATTCTCCATGGCCGATATGTGTGCACTGCACGCAAACCACGCTGCGAGGAATGTATCGTTCGTGATCTTTGTCGCACCGGGCGCGCGCTCTGAACTCCAGATGACGGGTCAACATTCTGCGTCAATTCTTTTTGTAAGCAATCCGGGCCTAGCTCGGTCTGGAAACTGAACGATGAAATCATCCGAGTGCATCTGGGAATTTCAACGCACCAGCGGTAGACTCTTCGTTCGGGAGCGACAAGGCGCATTCCCGCATCCTGATTGACCAGGAACGGATTGCAGCTGCCGATTCCCAACCAAACGGGCCAACAACCCGACACGACTCAAGTACTGGAGGTCTCAAACATGAGCAAGAAATCAAACGTTCTCAAACCCGTCACCGCTGCAGTCAGCATGGCATTTGCCTCGACCCTTTCCATGACCGCAATCGCCGACACTGCTGAAAATCCTTTCGCAGCCACAGAGCTGAACAGCGGCTACATGGTCGCTGAGCATCATGGCAAAGGCGATGAAGGCAAATGCGGTGAAGGCAAATGCGGTGAAGGCAAATGCGGCGAGTCCAAGGGCGAAGAAGGTAAATGCGGCGAGTCCAAGGGCGAAGAGGGAAAATGTGGTGAGGGCAAGGGCGAAGAAGGCAAGTGTGGCGAAGGCAAGTGCGGCGAGAGCTGATCGCTGGTGAGTGACACCTGTCAGTTCGAGTCCCGATGATTAACCGCAGATATTCCGTATCGGGCGCCGGACTTGGTTTGAGGCGGGCCCTGCTGGGCCCGCTCAAAGACCAACCGCTGGCTGCTGTAGATTTCATGGAAATCGCTCCAGACAACTGGATCGGCGTTGGTGGTCGACGGGGCAAACAACTCAGGGCGTTGACCGAGCGATATCCGTTCGTTTGTCATGGCCTGTCGCTCTCGCTGGGCGGGCCTGAACCGCTGGACGAGACCTTTATCCGGCGCGTTCGAGATTTTCTCGATAAGCATCGAGTGCGCTTTTACACCGAGCATTTGAGCTATTGCACTGACGGTGGGCATCTGTATGACCTGATGCCCATCCCCTTTACGGAGGAGGCCATTCACTACGTTTCAGAGAGAATCCGGCGTGTTCAGGACCTGCTCGGCCGTCGAATCGGTATCGAGAATGTCTCTTACTACGCAGCTCCCGGTGCTGAATTGAGCGAAATCGAGTTTATTTCGGGAGTCCTCAGCGAGGCGGACTGCGACTTGCTTCTTGACGTCAACAACGTCTACGTCAACAGCATCAATCATCGCTATGACCCGGTCGGGTTTCTCGAGCAATTACCGGCCGAACGCATCTGTTACGGACATGTCGCAGGGCATTTCAACGAGGCGGAGGACCTCATCGTGGACACCCATGGGGCCGACGTCATTCCAGGCGTTTGGAATCTGCTCGAAAAGGCCTATGAGCTTTTTGGCGTTTTTCCCACGCTGCTGGAGCGCGATTTTAATATTCCGCCCCTCCAGGCACTGCTCGGCGAAGTGAATCAAATTCGAAAGCTCCAAGACCGCTGGCGGGCTCATGTGTCCGAAATCGCCACAGCATAAAGCGCCGCATCGACTGCTGTCGGCACAGAAAGCATTCGCCGCACACCTGCGCAATCCAAGCCTGCACCCTCCGCCCGAGGGCATCGAAGATCGAAGAATGGCGATATATCGCCGACTGTTTTTTCGAAACATCGGTCAGTTTCTTGCCAATAATTTTCCTGTGCTCAGGCAACTTTACACCCCGGATGAGTGGGAAGAACTCGTGCGGGGTTTCTATCATCGCCACCGCGCCGCAACGCCTCTGTTTCCTGAAATTCCAAGGGAGTTTCTCAGCTATTTGCAAAAAGGATTTACGCCACGAGCCTGCGATCCACCCTTCATGGAGGAGTTGGCACATTACGAGTGGGTCGAATTAGCCCTCGAACTCGATGAACACGACCTCGCTGCCATTGACGCGGACCCGGAAGGCGATCTGCTGGATCATCCTGTCGTTGTCTCTCCACTGGCCTGGTCGTTGCAGTATCGGTATCCAGTGCATCGAATCAGTCCCGGTTACAGGCCACAAGAAGCCCCGGAATCGCCCACGTTTCTGATGGTTTACCGAGACCGGCGAGACGCCGTCCATTTTATGGAACTGAACGCGGTGTCCAGCGCATTGCTGCAATTGCTGAATGAATCCGAGGCACCCTGTGCACGCGAAGCGCTCAGGATACTCGCTGCATCTCTCGATCACCCGGACCCCGAACAGGTCACCACCTTTGGTCACGAATTAATGAGCGACTGGCGATCGAGGGACATCATCCTGGGCACGCGACCCATCGAGAAACAACAGGAGAGCCCCTGAAATGCACTTAATGGCAATGTACGACGCAACCACCGCCCGGCTTAGAGCCGCCGGAGATTTCGTCTGGCCCCTGGCTCTGAGGCTGATTCTTTTCTGGGAATTCTGGGAGGCAGGGGTCACCAAGTTCAGGGGCAATAACTGGTTTGCTGACATTCCCTGGGCGAATTGGCAAAAAGGCTTCCCCTGGCCTTTTGATTGGCTGCCGTCTGATGTGAACTGGTTCCTGGCCACGTGGGCCGAGATGCTGTTTTCCGTTTTCTTGCTGCTGGGGCTTTTTACCCGCTTCAGCGCATTCTCCCTGATCGTCATCACGATGGTCGCGACGGCAGCGGTACACTGGCCTGCGGAATGGTCATCCTTGTCGGAATTGTGGTCAGGCTACGTCATTACCGCGCGGGACAGCGGAAATTTCAAACTGCCTTTGCTGTTCCTCATCATGCTGCTGCCCCTCGTGTTTCATGGCGGCGGGCGAATCAGCCTGGACCAGGCTTTACTCCGATGGGTCCGCCATCAATCGCCGCTCAAAGGCACCTACTCAGACTCGCTGAGTGCCAGCCTTGCCTTCAGTATCTTGGGTTTTTCCTGGGTCTGGGTTGAACCCCTCTGGGGTGGAATACTGTTTGGCCTTGCCATTGCGAGCGGAGTGAGGTTCTACCTTAGCGGCCAGGGTGCAGGCCTGAGAACATAACCCGCTTCCCTGAATAGCGAAAGCAATCCTTTCGGGCCGGGCAGATGCAAGGCCCCCACGGCGATAAAGACCCTACCTTCTTCGAGCAAGGTCAGCGCGCTGTCCAACATCACCTGGTTGCGTGCGTCCACCCCGCGATCAATAAATGCCACCCTGAGCGACTCATCAAGGTCTTGCAACTCGCTCATGGCAAGCGCATGCAGCTGGCGTAAATCCCCACCCAGGTAGACATCGACCATCTGATCGTGGAGCGCCTCAACAGTCTCCAGCTCCGACAGGGCATGCCCGATCAAGGCGAGTTGCTGCGCCCGAGGCAGTTCCTCCAGGAACGCCAACTGCTGGCCCAGGCGCTCCAGTCCCACCACATCGAGACCACTGCCGGAGGCTCGCAAAGAGAGCGAAAAATCCATGAAAAGTCCGGTTTTAGGTGCCGGCACACTCAAGGTCATCACCGCTGCCCACGGTTGCAAATTCAAGATGGCATCTTTCGACAGACCATAGTTGATCAGCGCAGCCTCTAAATGATTGAAAACTGTCTCACCGACGATAGTTCTCAAGTCCTCTCCCTCGGGCAATTTCATGCGTTGCTGTAACTCCAAGAGTGTCGGCATGTCGGGGACCAGCTCCATCGCAAATATCCGGTGGCCCTGCATTTGCGCAAGAAATTCCGGAGTGAAATCCAGAACCCGCGGATCCTCACTGTGAATCGTGCCGAGCAGTTGACCACGCAGCCCGCTTGCGTCCTCTATATACCAGTGCAAGGCGGTATCTTCCTGCGCTCTCAGCGCAGGGCTTCCCAAGCCCAGGAGCATGGTTACAACGAAGGCGACCGGGACCGGACAACTCCGCAGCAGGAACATGGCAAAACTCACGCCTTTCACTTATGCTCACTCCTATTCGGCAGCCGTGAAAGGCCACAGTATATGCCAAGCATTTCAGACCGATTTCGCGGCTTCCTTCCGGTAGTCATGGATCTTGAAACCGGCGGTTTCAATCCGAGCACCGACGCTCTACTGGAAATGGCTATATGCATGCTGGCCATGGATGACTTTGGTCGACTGGTTATCGCAGACTCCCTGTGCCTGCACATCGAGCCCTTTGATGGCGCGGTGATCCATCAAAAGTCGCTCGAATTTACGGGAATTGATCTCGACGACCCGGAGCGCAACCCGCTGGTGGAGAAGGAGGCCCTGCGCCAGCTGTGTTTGCCGGTCCGTAAAGAAGTCCGCGCCACCGGCTGCCAACGCGCCATCATGGTGGCTCATAACCCCATTTTTGACCTAGGCTTTTTTAACGCCATGGTTGAACGCACCGGTTACAAACGAAATCCGTTTCATCCATTCAGTTCCTTTGACACCGCTACTCTGGGTGGCCTGGTTTTTGGACAGACCGTATTGTCGCGCGCTGCTCAATCGGCGGGAATTGAGTGGAACGAGTCATTGGCGCACTCAGCATTGTACGATGCCACCAAAACCGCCGAGTTGTTCTGTGCGATAGTCAATCGCTGGAAGATCCTTACCGGCGTGTAGAGTCAGGCTTGCCGAAACCGCCCCCGCCGGGGGTGTCAATTTCCAGCAACTGCCCGGCGTTCACCGACCTGGCCACTTTTGCGGGTAAAACCTCTCCATCCAGGCGGTTTTCGCCCGGTTTTCCGTCTTGGCCACCCGCCAGCCCCCACGGCGCCCTGCGACGTCGCTCGCTGAGAACGGTCACCTGGGCATCTGCAAGAAACCGGTAGGCACGCGAGACGCCATCTCCGCCGTGATTTCGCCCCGCGCCCCCTGAAGCAGAGCGAATGGCATAGTGTTCAATCCTGAGCGGATAGTGCCTTTCCACAACTTCGACAGGCGTATTGAGCGTGTTGGTCATGTGGCTATGTCTGGCGTCACAGCCATGCGCATGACTGCAGGCTCCATGACCGCCGGCAAGCGTCTCGTAGTAATCCCAGCCCCCCTCGCCCCGGGCCCCCATGGCCAGGTTAGTCATAGTGCCTTGCGCGGCCGCCGGAATGCGCTCAGGATCCGCGAGCGCTAACGCACCACACACGGCATCCACAATCCTGGTACTGGTCTCCACGTTCCCTGCAGCGACCGCGCTGGGCGCAAGCGCATTGACGAGGCAGCCTGGCGGCGCCTGGATATCGATATTTCGCATCGCACCATCGCAGGCAGGTACATCGGAGGGCATGAGGCAACGGAAAACGTAAAAGACCGCGGCGGCCGTCACGGGCAGAGGACAATTCAGATTGCCCGGAACCGCATCCGAAGTGCCGGTAAAATCAACCAGCGCCTTGCCGCCGGCCAGCGAGACAGTCACTGTGACAGGCAGATCCAAATGCCCTTGGCCATCGTCGTCGAGATAATCGGTGAAGCGATACTGTCCCTCGGGCAACTCCGCGAGGCTCGCGGTTGCCAATTGGCATGCATAGTCTTGCAGATCCTCACAATGACTCACAAAGGCACGGTAGTGCGAGCCCTCAACGAGTTCCAGCAACCTGCGTTCCATGAGACGGTTTGCGGCCGCCTGGGCGCTGAAGTCCCCCATCGAGAGATCTGGATCATGCAAGCGTTGCATCACCGGGTCGAGCACCGATGGCACCCATCGCCCATCAGCTATGATCTTGATAGGCGCGAGAATAATCCCCTCTTCCTCCAGTGACCGGCTCAGCGGCATCGAACCGGGCGCCTCTGCGCCAATGTCAGCGTGATGCGCGCGATTGGCGGCGAAGCCAACCAACCGCTCGTCCAGAAACACGGGTGAGATGAAGGTCACATCGGGGAGGTGCGTCCCCCCGCGATAGGGATCATTGAGCACGACCATGTCGCCGGGAGCCCAGTCCACGCCCTGAACCAGGTCAGCCATGGCAAAGGCCATGCTGCCAAGATGTACGGGGATATGCGTTGCCTGGCCGAGAAGACGACCCCGTGCGTCAAACAGGGCACAGGAGTAATCGAGTCGATCGCGAATATTAGGGGAAAAGGCGACCTTCCCCAACAGGGCGCCCGCCTCTTCGCAAACCGCGGCAACGCGACTCGCGAACAAGCTCAGAGCAACGCCGTTCAAGCTTCCCGTGGATCTGGGTTGGCGAGCACCACTTCCCGACGCTGTTTGCGCTGTGCGACGAGGGCCGCGCTGATTTCCGGATATTTCAGGCCAAGAATCGATGCTGCGAGAAAAGCTGCATTGGTTGCCCCCGCCTTCCCTACCGCAAGGGTGCCAACGGGAATCCCCGGTGGCATCTGGACGATGGACAACAAGGCGTCCATACCACTGAAGGCGGAAGACAGCACGGGCACACCAAGCACCGGAATGGTGGTCTTGGCAGCTAAAACGCCCGGAAGGGCAGCGGCCATTCCAGCGCCGGCAATCAGCACTTCGAGACCCCGCTCCGAGGCGGTGGATGCGTATTCAAAAGCAACATCAGGGGTGCGATGAGCCGAAATCACACGGGTTTCATTGGGAATATTCATGGCATCGAGCGTGTCGGCTGCATTTTTCATGACGTCCCAGTCGGAATGGGAACCCATGATGATGCCCACGAGGGGTTGATTGTTCACCTGTGACTACCTCTACAACATGGATGAAAAGAAAAAGGGATAGTGTACCAGCCGATTCAATTTCAAACAGCCGCAAGTTACCGTAAAATGCGCGGTAGCCACGCAGGAGTCAGATATGCCCATCGACGGAAAACTTCTCGAAATCCTGTGCTGCCCGGTCAGCAAATCGCCCTTGTCGATGTTGTCCGCAGCGCGCCTCGAAAAGCTCAATACGGCTATCGCAAACGGCGAGGTCAAATTCATCGACGGCCGGGTCGTTGAATGCCCGCTCGAGGAAGCACTGCTCACAGAAGACCGAAAGGTCATTTACGCTATCGAAGACCACATTCCCATCCTGCTGGAAGACAAAGGCATCGGCACCACGCAGTTGCAGGATTTCTGAATGCTAAAGAATTTTACCGGGGTTCAATATGCCGTCCGGGTCAAAAACCGCTTTGATTCCGCGCATCAAATCGATTTCATCGGCTGAACGACAATAAGGCAGAAAGGGCTGCTTCAGCAAGCCAATACCGTGTTCTGCAGACACACTGCCCCCGAAGCGGGCTGTGAGCTCGTAGATTTTCTCGTTTGCGTGTGCGCAGCTGGATTCGAAGTCCGCGGTGTCAAGCCCGCCGGGTTTTAGAATATTGAGGTGCAGGTTCCCGTCGCCGACATGCCCGTACCACAACACCTGGAAATCGGGCAACTCCCGAGCTACCAGGTGATCGAGTGCCTCCAGATAATCGGGCAAGCGGGACAATCGCACCGACAAATCGTTCTTGTAAGGTGTATGCGGAGCCGCAGCCTCAGAAATGCACTCACGATACCGCCACAACTGGCGATTTTGTGACCCGCTTTGACTGAGTACGCCATCGATCACTGATCCCTGCCCGAGACATTCCTCCAAAACCTGCATGCAAGTGTTTTCCCGCTCCGCCACTGAAACCGCTGGGGTATCGAATTCAAGCAGAACGAAATAGGCCGCCTCGCATGCCAGTGGAGGCGGTAACTGCAAATGCTTGCAGACGAGCTGCATGGCGGCCGAGGAGAAAAATTCACAGGCTGAGAGCTCGAGTTCGGATTGCAATCGCTGCAGCACCACGGGTATTTCGTGAATGCTCGGAAGTGCCAGCAAGAGAACCCGTGAGGGCAATGGAGGAACGGTCAGACGCAAGGTGGCCTCCACGATCAATCCCAGGGTGCCTTCGCTCCCGATCATCAGGTGCCTGAGGTCATACCCGCTGGCGTTTTTAACCAGCCCACGGTTCAGGTTCAGCAAACGTCCCCGACCATCCACCACCTTCAGCCCCGCCACGCGATCACGAGTCAATCCATGCCTGAGCACCCGAATGCCGCCCGCGTTGGTGGCGATCGTTCCACCAATCTGCGCCGAACCCTCGGCACCAAAGCTGACGGGATAGTAGAGACCCTTTTGTTCCGCATAGGCCTGAACGCTGGCCGTGACCACTCCGGCCTGAACGCGGAGCAAACGGCCGACCGGATCGAAATCCATGATCTCGCGCATCCTTTCCATGGACACCACCCACTCACCATTGGCCGCCACCGCCCCGCCACTTAACCCCGTGCGCCCACCCGAGGGGACCAGCGACAATTTCAAATCCCTGGCCAGGCCCACCAGCGCCATCACCTGACGGGCATGGTCCGGAAACACGACACCCGCGGCTGAAGGCAAATGAAAACGGGTCCAGTCCTGTGCGTAATCACGAACGATATCGGGGTCGATGGAAGCCTCCAGCCCATGGCAGCGGCTCAGGAAGAGGGATTGCAGCTCTTGTGGTTTCATTGCCCGTTCCGTGTCAACTCCGCGTGCACCCCGGTCGCACCCGCATCATGCTAGCTTATAATGGAGCGCATGGTATCCAAACACAGCGCAACGTCCACTCTTTCTTGGAATGCTTTTCGCCTCGTCACAGGCATGTTCATACTGGCGCTTGCTCTGCATGCCAGCGGTTTAAGCGCCTCGGGAAAACCACCAAAATTATTCGAGAGCGACGACCTCATGGAGATCACGCTCACCGGTCCCCTCAAGACTGTTCAACGTAAAAAAACCAGCGATATCGTCCATGATGGAACGCTTCAATACACAACCACCGAGGGCGCGGAACGAGTGATCAGCATCGGCATTCGAACACGAGGCCGCTCGCGCAGGGACGTGGCCTGTGATTTCCCACCACTCAAGTTGTTTTTTGACAAGGCCGAGAACAAGGGCACAGAATTTCGAGGCCTGAAATCTCTCAAACTCGTCGCGTACTGCGGTCGGGAAAACCGCAACGAGCAGTACAACATCAAGGAATACCTTGCTTACAGAATTTACAACCTGATCACGCCCTACAGTTTCAGGGTACGGCCACTGATGATCACCTATCAGCAGGAAGGCGGGCGCAAACTCCTCACGCGTTTCGGGTTCCTCATTGAGGACATCGACGATGTGGCGAACAGGAACGACCTCGAAGAACTCAAGCGGACCGAGATTTCCCCCAGCGAACTTAAACCAGAGCACGCGGTCAATTACGCCCTGTTTCAATACCTCATCTCGAACCTGGACTGGGCCGCGACACGCGGGCCGTCAGGCGAGGACTGCTGTCACAATGGAAAACTGATCGGACAAACCGAGAACGACCCAACCGTCTACGTCATTCCCTATGATTTTGACTCCTCGGGCATCGTTAATACGCACTATGCCGCCGTGCCCCCAAAACTCGGAGTCAGGCGAGTAACCCAACGACTCTACCGTGGTTTCTGCGTACATAACGGGGCGGTGGGCGGCGCGGTTGAACGCTACCTGAATGAACGGGATAGAACCCTGGAACTGATAGAGAATCACCCTTTGCTGGACAAGCGCAACCGCCGCGCAACACTGGGGTTTGTTAGCGAATTCTATGAAACGCTATCCACGCCCGAGGGCGTGGAGTCAGAAATCACAGGCAAATGTCGACGCTGAGTTCCGGCGCCTCGCCAGCGCTGTTTTCTGGTCCCGCGAAAGCGGCATCGGATGCAACCTCTTTATCGGCACCAGGCTCTGGGCCCTCCTGTGATTCGAGTAACCGCCTGAGTTGCGCTTTCAGCTTTGAATTTTCCGGATCAAGCGCCATGACGGCTCGCAGGTAGGTCTCCCGCTCGGCATCTTTGGACGGAAGTTCAAGGCGCTCATCGCCGTAGCCAGCCCGAGGCCCACCCGGGCCGAGTTCGAGAAAAGCCGCGTGCCCTCCGTAATAGGCGGCAATTCCCGTATCGATCGCGACAACGCGCCCATCATGTAACGGCCAGATGACACCGCCCGTGGGCGTGTGGCCCACCACAATGCGTTCAGCTTTGTAGCTGGCCAGAATGGCATTCACAACGGGATCCATGGACTCCGGGTCGCCATAGATCAGGCCGCGATACCACAAAGGGCCCAGTTCGTCCTCGATCATCCCGGGTTCAGCCGGATTATAATTTTCCAATTCGGAATGCGCCCGGGAATTCATTTCCTGCACACTCAGGTGGCAATATTTCGAACTGATTCCGCCATGCAGGAACAGTGTATCGTTGATGTGCAGCAGGACCGGGTTACCCAGCATCCATTGGCCATATTCACCGCTGGGCATCCAGGCCGATCGATGCTCCACCCAACCCAACGGGTAGTGCTCCTCCCACTGTGTGCGGTACGCCTCCAGGTCCATCGCGGAAAACGCCTCGGGATCGCGTGCTTCCAACTGCTGGAGCGTGAATTCCCATTGTCGTTGTTGCAATGACTTCGAAGTCCGCCCCACAAAGTGATTGAATTCGCCTGGATCTACGTATCTGAGATCCCCATAGCTGTTCATGGCCTCATGGTTGCCAATAAGGGTATGGACCCTGCCACCCTTGCGGCGCGCCTGCTTTTTCAGCCCCTCAAGGTGATCGATAATGGCGATACTGTCAGGCCCGCGGTCCGTGATATCCCCGGTCTGCACGAGATGGGTTTCTCCTCCGCTCCACTTGTTTCTCCCGTTGATTAAACCGGCATCGCGCAGCACCTGCAGGTAATGTTCGTAATCACCGTGAAGGTCCCCAATGGCTACCACCCGATCAACCCCTACCCAGTGCTGATCGGCCAACTCACGTGGTGCCCCGGAGACAGGGGTAGCAGCGACCAGAGCCAGCGCCGTAATCAAAGCGTTGAAGAGACGGAACTGAGGGCGATATGGGCTCATCAAGCTTGGTTCCTTTCGGTCGGGAAATCCATGACGCTAGGGTAACGAATTTTCCAGAAGAATTCGCCCCGGGGCCGCTGACCGGGTCTCGCTCAGGGGCCAAGGGGCTCGGAATTTTCGACCAGTGAGGCCCAACGAAGTTGCAATGGATATCGCACAACCCTCTGTGAGACGAGGAACCAATGCCGCGAATGCCTGTCTGATTGATCTGCGTTGCCCCACTTATCCACAACCCGGCAGCACAGCAACGAACAACAAAGGAGAAAAATCCATGCGCCCGTTATTCCGCCAATCGCAGGCGATCACCCTGATCGCATCACTCGCCACCGCCGGGAGCCTGCTGGCTTCCACACCGGACATGCCGGAAATCACCGAAGAGGGTTTGCATAAACTCAAGGACACCAACCTGGGGTTGGTATACGCCGATCCGGACGCCGACCTCAGCACCTACGATCGGGTTCACCTTCTGGAAGCCAGCGTGGCTTTCAAGAAAAACTGGCAGCGTGATCAGAACAGATCCTACGCGTTCAAGGTCAAAGCAAGCGATATGGAACGCATGAAATCCGGTCTCGCGGAGCTGTTTCATGACGTGTTCTCCGAGGAACTGGCCGAGGGCGGCTATGAACTCACCGAAGAAACGGCCGACGATGTTCTGCTGATTCGCCCTGCAATCATCAATCTTGATGTCACAGCGCCGGACGTCCAATCCGCCACACGCAGCTACCAATACGCCGAGAGCGCAGGCGAGATGACCCTTTACGTGGAACTTTATGACGCCGTGACCGGAGCACTGCTTGCCAAAGCGATGGATCGCAAACGTGACCGCGACAGGGGTTACTTCCAGTGGCAATCCCGTGTCACCAACACAAGCGCTGCGAAGAGAATTCTCAAGAGTTGGGCTGAGACCTTGCGCGAGGCGCTCGATGAAGCCCACGTCGTTACGACCAAGGACTGACCAGGAACGGGCAGTGGTATTCAATCTTGAGGCACAACCCGGCAAAGCGGCCGGGTTGTGTCAGCGGTGGTCGAGCTGCAACTGGCGGGTCAGCGACCAGGCCATCGCGACACTGACAAAAACCAGCGGCAGTGAGACGACCAGCGTGGCGGTTTGAACCACCTTCAGCCCACCAATAAACATCAGGGTCAAGGGCATAATCGCCAGTGCGCAAGCCCAAAACACCCTGTGCCAACGCTCAGGATCGCTGCCCGCGGGAAGCTCTCTCGTCGCACTGGAAGCGAGCGTGTAAGAAGCTGAATCATAGGTTGTCACCGAAAATATCAGCCCTACAAGAGCATACGCCGCCACGAAGAGCCCTCCCAGAGGCAGTGCGCCAAGGATCATGCCAATTGCATTCGGCGCACCTTCGGCTGCCAGCGTTTGACTGACCGGCGCAATGCCCATGAGCTCCAAATACAAGCCATAATTGCCGACCGTCATGAAGAACACCGCGCAACCGAGTGTTCCAAACCCCAACATGCCAAAAACCATCTCACGAATGGACCTGCCTTTGGAAATTCGTGTCACAAACAGGCCCACGAAGGGACCATAGGCGATCCACCATGCCCAGTAAAAAATGGTCCAGTTTTTGACAAAAGTGGCCTCGGTGAATGCTCCGGTCCAGGTATTCATGCGGATAAAATTCTGCAGCATCAGACCGATGCTGTTCACAGAGGTATCCAGTAAGAATCGTGTTGGGCCCACAGCCAGAATGTAGACGAGAAGCACAAAGGCCAACCACATATTGAACACACTGAGGCGCTTGATGCCGCGCTTGAGGCCAAGCCACACGCTGGTTGCAAACAACGCGACGGACACCATGATCACCGTAAAATCCAGAGTAAAATCAGCTTCGATTCCGGTGAGACGAGCCAGGAGACCGGCAATCATAGGCGTCGAGAAACCAAGAGAGGATCCTGCGCCACCCAGAAGTCCGATCATGAAAAGCCAGTCCAAAATTCGCCCTCCGGGGTGATCCTCCCTGCCTCGGAGCAGGTAGAGACAAGAGTGCGCAAACCGGAGAGAGCGGGTTCTCTTGACGTAATAGGAATAGGCGATGGCAATGCTGGGCAGGCAATACAGTGCCCATGCCGTGATGCCCCAGTGGAAAATACCGTAGGTGGAGGCCCACTCTGCTGCCGAGGGACTGCGCGCCTCGACACCAAAGGGCGGTGCATCCAGATAGTATCCCCACTCTAGTGGAGCCCAGGCCAGCAGGCCCGCGCCAATGCCAGCACAAAACAACATGGCCGCCCAACTGCGTAAATTGAAGTCTGGTTCCTCTCCCTCCAGGCCCAAACGGACATTACCGAAGCGCCCCAGGCCCAACCAGAGCACGAAGACAAGCGATGCGCTCCCGCAGGCCAGGTACATGAACCCCAGTTCGCTGGAGATCCAGTTGTAGGTGTCCAGCAGAATTTTTCCACCGCTGTCCGGAAACAGGGCCAAAGGAATACAAACGAGAAAAATGATCACTATGGTGGCCAGGAAACTGAGCCAGTCGATATTGGATTTGGTTTTCACGGTTGCTCCGGCATACAGGGATCAGTGCTCATGCTTCAGTGTCCAGCACCACGCAGCCCCGCACACCACCGCCTTCAATTAACTCGTGCGCACGAACGATGTCACCCAGGGGCAATTCCTGCGCAATCAGGTGACGCAGTGTTCCTGACTCCAGCGCCGCGGTAATATCGGTAATCGCTTGCTGCTTGGCCGCTTCCGGCATGTCGTAAACGATGACCATGCGCAATGTGAGGTCCATGAACATCATCCGATAGAAAGGCAGGCATGGTTGAGGGTCGCTCATGCTCGCGTAGGTCGCGATGGTGCCGCCGACTTTGATCATTTCAAGACTGGCACCCAGGTTTGCGGCGAAATCCACCTCGATTATGCGATCAAGCTTCCGCCCGCCATTATGATCCAACACGCTTTCCCACCAACCTTCCAATCGATGATTGACGACGGCGTGCGCACCGGCCGCGAGGCAAATTTCCACATCTTCCGGACGACTCGCTGTCGTGATCACGCGCGCACCGCCCCGGCGAGCCCATTGAACCGCGTAATGCCCCACCCGACCCGCACCACCGGTAATCAGCACTGATTGACCTTCTACGGGGCCGTCAGCGAACACACAACGGTGCGCTGTCATCGCGGGAATGCCCAGACAAGCCCCCTCAACAAAAGAGGTATCGCACGGCAGCGGCACCGCACGCCTTTGATCTATGGCTGTGAATTGAGCCGCACTACCCAAACGCCGCGCATGCTGAGCCTGGTAAACCCATACGCGTTCGCCCGTTCGGGAATCATCCACACCTTCACCGACCTCTACGATGATGCCGGCGCCATCACTGTGGGGAATCACATAGCCTTCATCCAGAAGTTCTGGCATGGAACCAGCCCGCTTTTTAACATCGGATGGGTTGACTGCGCTTGTGGCCAGTTCGATCAATACCTCACCTTCACCGGGTGAAGGCTTTGGTCGATCGCCCACGCGGAGCACCCGTCGAGCAGTGCCGAAAGATTCAAACCATGCTGCTTTCAAGTGTGCAATCCCTGTGTCAGTCTCATTCGATGGCAAATGACTCGGTGTGGCCATCCAGGCCCAGTGCCTGACCCGAAATTCGGGCACCCTCCGGAGAGGCCAGATAGCGGACCATGTTAGCAACATCTTCCGGCTTGATGAAAACCCGAAGAGAATTCTGTCGTTGGTAACGCGCTCTGACCGCTTCGACAGACTCGCCACTGGCCTTTGCATCCTCTGCTATGACGCGTTCAATTCGTGGACCGGCGACGCTGCCGGGGCAAATGGCGTTAACCCGGATGCCCTCGGGGCCCAGTTCCATCGCCATGGTTTTCATTAATCCCAAAAGACCCCATTTGCTGGCCACGTAGGGCGCCCTCAGTGGACAACCATAAAGGCCTGCAGTGCTGCCGATGAACACGATCAGACCGCCATTCCCCTCTCGAAGCAGCGGAACGCCATAGCGTGCGGTGTGGAACGCACCGGTCAAATTGACCTCGAGCGTTCTGGACCATTCTTCAGGCTCAATGGACTCAACCGATGCAACCGGCCCGGAAATTCCAGCGTTGCTTACCAACACATCCAGGCTGCCCATTCCCGCTCTAACCTCCCTGAACATGTCTGCCACTGCATTGGCATCGGCGACATCCGTATGGCTGCCTCTCGCAGTGGGGTTCGACTGCAAAAACTCCTCAAGGGCAGGCTCGTCAATATCGCACACGTGCACCAAAGCGCCGGTGTTGAGAAAAAGTTCTGCGATCGCCCGGCCGATACCCGCAGCGCCCGCGGTGACCAGGATCTTGCGACAGTCAGGATTTTTGGCTGTATGGTTCATGGTCAGGAATTCCAGGGGCCTCAACGTGGCGCATCCGGCTATCCTAAACCAATTACCCGTGAGGCTCACTCACTCCCCTGTTTTCAGTCAGGAGTCGGTGATCTCGCGGCAGTCCGCCCGCAACAGATTGCCGGGTAGCCTGGCCCCGTTGATCCTGTTATCGGCACCGTTTCAGGAAAGCTGCCCTGACCCCAGAGCTTCGTGCACTTCGCTGGAATGCTCAAGACACGAGGCGATTTCGTTGTACAAGGTTTCAGGGTCCATCGGTTTGGAGAGAAACCGGTTCATACCGGCCTGAAGGCATTTACGTCGATCTTCCTCAAATGTGCTCGCTGTCATAGCCAGTATGGGGAGTTCATCGTAACTGGTTCGGCTGCCCTCTAAAGCGCGGATTCTCCTGGTCGCTTCCACACCATCCATTACGGGCATTTGCATGTCCATGAGTATGAAGTCGAAGTCCTCTCTTTCAACGGCATTCACTGCCTGCTGTCCATCCTCGGCACACTCAACGAAGAAACCAACCTGCTCCATCAATGCACGGGCGACCTCTCTGTTGATCAAGTTGTCCTCGACAATAAGCATTCGAATCGATGGGAATCTGCGCCTCATCGAACCCCGAATGTCCTCTGTACTGGGTTCAATCTGGTGAAGGGATGGGTCTTCCACATGTGTCAGCCAGGCGGTGAACCAGAACACGCTACCCTGACCTGCCCGGCTCTCAGCGCCGGCTTCTCCGCCCATAAGCTCTGCGATATGCAGGGTGATCGCAAGGCCCAACCCGGTTCCACCGTAATCGCGCGTCATGGAATTGTCCGCTTGCTCGAAGGGCTGGAACAGCCTTTCAAGCCGCGCCGGCTCGACCCCGACACCGGTATCACTGACCTCGAATCGCAGGAGCCATTGCTCCTCACGCGTCTCCTCGCACCGAACTTTCACCTTGACGAGCCCCTCGTCAGTAAATTTGGACGCGTTACTCAGGTAGTTCAGCAAGGCCTGGCGCAAGCGGGCAACGTCACCTTCGAATCGCCCGGCCTCGATATCACAATCCACCTCGAGGACCATGCCTTTTTTCTGCATTGAATCCTGGATAACGTTTTCCACATCCTCGAGCAATTCATCCAGCGTGAATTCGGCTATGCTGAGCTCCATTTTGCCGGCTTCGATCTTGGTGAGGTCGAGTATTTCATCGATGATGGACAGCAAATGATCGGCCGCATCCTGGATTTTTTGAAGCCAGCCTCTCTGGTCTTCGCGCGGTTCTTTTTGCAACAGCACATGCGTTATTCCCAGCACAGCATTCATGGGCGTTCTGATCTCATGGCTCATATTTGCCAGAAAGGCTGTTTTGGCCTCGCTCGCCGCCCGCGCGCTATCCAGTTCGAGACTGATGATCTCCGATTTCTCTCGCTCTCTAAGCAACGCTTCGGTCCGCTTTTCGACCATCTCCTCCAGGTTGTGCTGATGCAACTCGAGTTCTTCGGCGAGTTTTTGCTCTGCGGTAATTTCCTTGAATGCGGCAACCACGTGTGTGATCTTGCCCTTGTGGTTCCTGACCGGATTCAGGCGAACTTCATCCACCCGATCATATCCGCTTGCCGTCCTTGATTTAAAAATCAGCGGGCCCTGCTCGTCATTCTCGATCATGTCCCACAATTTTTTAATTTCCGGAACGACATTTTCTGAATCCCGGTCCTCTGGATTAGCGCCCAGAACATCCGCCTCGGGTCGCCCGCACTGATTGAGAAACGCCGAGTTGACGTATTCAATCAGGCCATTTGATTTCATGATGACGACGCCATCCAGATTTTGCTGTAACGCCAGGCCGAGTTTGCGTAATTCCTGGTCCAGTTTCTTGTATTGACGCCGTGAGGTATAAAAATCTCGCAACTTTTCAGAGTAGGTGCGCCGTGCCTGGCCTCCATCCTGGACCAGCAGGGCCATCAAGGAAAGGTAGCCTATGATCAGCGCGGTTTTGGCCAATCCACCCACAAGGTAGACACCTACACCGAGAGGCCCCAGGACACAGACGGTGAAAATAAGATGCGCACTCCTGCGCACAGACATGGCGCTTGTTGAGGCAGCAATTACGCCCGCAGACATCACAATAGTCAGCACAACTTCGGCCGTAGCCCAATAGAAATAGATGGCCATGCCTGCCAGAACGCCCAGCGAAAGGCTTTGCAGAGCAGTGAGCAAACTGAATTGCAGGACCGCTTTCTCACCGATCCGCTGATAATGATTCTCGAACTGCAGGCTGAACAGCACCCTGAAAACACCCATAGCCAAGAGCGCCAGGGCCTCTACAATCGTCCACCATCCATATTGCTTATGAATCGGCGTGCCAAACAACAGTATCAGCGACATCAAGGTAAAAACTGGCGCACCCAAAAGCGCCCGCCGTGCAAGCTCGACCGCGGATTCCCTGTCCATGAACGAATCCAGGCCTTCCGAGCGCTCGGCACGCAGTGTTCGCGGTAATTTCGCCTCTTTCTCACCCATAGTGCTGTCGCACCACCCCTATTACTGACATAATCCCTAGTCGAGGGCCTGATCGATCACTGAAACCAGATTTTTGTCCAGGTCAAATTTTTCAACGAATCCAAGGGCACCAGCCCGCATCATCCGCGTCTCAAGATCTGGATCATTGAAGCCGCTAATCACGATAACCTTGGCGCTCGCGTCCATAGCGATCAACTCTTTGAGGGTGTCTTCCCCGGACATCCCCCGCATGATGTAGTCCAGGGTCACCAGTTCAGGATTGAGCTTGGCATATAGCGCCATGGCATCCCGACCATTGGCTGCGCTGCCAGCTATTTCATGTCCGCCGTTAGTGATGACCTGCTCCAAGCGCGCGCGCGCGTAAGCCGAGTCGTCAACGATCAGAATTTTAGCCATTCGGACCCCCGTGCTGTTTCTGACAAAATCCCCAGTGACGACCAATTGGCACATCCGATGACGGAATGGCCAAACTACTTTGTAGTATAGGACGCGAAAAATATGAAAACCACGTCACTGCGTAATTCCCCCTCCCGACAAAGCATCGCACCCGCTCAGGAGTTCAGCTATTGTTCGCCATCCAGCATGTAGTCGGTAATTGCCTTGAGCTGTTCATCACTGCAGATGTGGCATAAACCTCGCTCTGGCATGCCGCCTGCACCCGCAAAAACCCGTCGGTAAACCACGTCCCTGGGCCGCTTCAATACCTCAAACCACGCCGCGCGGTCTCCCAACAGCGGAGCAGAGGCCGCACCCGTGTCATGGCAGCCCGAACAGAACAGGTCGTATCCCAATTGAGCGTCAAACGGCGGGGTCTCAGAGGCCTGATTTTCGGCTCTGTAGAGGCGATGCAAGCCGGTTGTTTGCCCCAGGATGTAAATTGAGCCGTCGGGGTGAACCTTGATATCGCGTATCCGGTCACCGAGTTCGGACAGAAAAGCATGTTCAGAGCGCACCTGTATCCCGTCCAGATCCAGCTTACTGACATGCTGACCTTTCAGCGCCCCGATCAACACATCACCCTCCCATTCAGGGAACATTGCACCTCTATACACCGTGATCGGCGATGCGGCGATCGAGGGAAGGTAATACCAAATTGGTTGTCTAAGACCCTCCATGTGGGTCCCGACGCCAATCTTCTCCGTTGTGTAATTGAGTCCATATGTGATGGTCGGCCATCCGTAATTGGCGCCAGCCAGGATGATATTGATTTCATCGCCTCCGAGAGGCCCATGCTCAACCTCGAGGAGCGTGTCCGTCACCTGGTCATAGTGCAAGCCTTGTGGATTGCGAACCCCCAATGCATAGATTCGATCGTCTATCTCGTGGTCGTCCAGAAACGGATTATCCTCTGGTACAGAACCATCATCTTTGAGCCGCAGGATCTTACCCTCTAGCCGCTGGCCCTCCTGCGCAAAAATATGATCAGAGCGATCGCCAATCGAAATGAAGAGGAACCCCTCCCCGTCGAATTCCAGCGCACCACCAAAATTAGCGGGCGACCAGCCCTGTGGGTGACTTGCCACCAACTCTCGCACATCGGCCAATTCCTGGCCGATGAGTACCGCGGATGCAATGACTGTCTGGTAAAAACGACCCGTTTCCGCATCGCTGCGAACGTAACTGAAATAGATTTTTCGGTTTTCAGGGAAATCCGGGTGGCACTCAATGTCCAGCAAGCCGGTCTGCTCCTTTCCAGATTCAATCTTCGGTAAACCTCGGATAGGAATCAGTTCCCGCGTTGACATCCGATAGCGGTTCAGACGTCCCCTGATTTGGGTGAGGAGAAGCTCATCCCGCCCACAGAACTCGATGGCCCAGGGCTCGTCAAGGTCTGCAAGGAGAGTTTCAAACCTAGCGTTGCGGATATTAAGCGCTGCCATCGAGGGCAAAGGGCCTTGATACTCAACGGGAACACCTGGAGGTGGCGCCGTGGATTTGCCAGGGAACCCTTCACTGCCGGCCAGCATGGCTGTGCTCATGGTGAGCACTAAAGTTGTCACGCCCAAACGAATTTTGAATGACGGTATTTTTTTTCGTTGCATTGCTCTACACATGAACAACCCGGTCGTAGCGGATGAAAATCAAATCAATTTATTCAAACCCTTTACAGATATATTTTTTGTATAGATGTTCGTACAAAATTCCACAGCTGATGTATTTATTTCTGCTTATTATTTTTACATTATCTCCCCATTCAACCTGTTCTCTCATGTGAGGTGACCCATGAAACTCAAAACATCGCTCTGTTTAGTGGCAGAAGCCTGAGTGGCGCCCCCCTTCGCCACCAGTACCGGAACCGGCTTCGCCACCTGCAATTCAACGCCGATTATCGAATTTGACGGCACCATTGTAGACGCAGCGCTGGCAACCCCGGACCGCAGCACGCTTGTTGATGCCGTGGTCGCCGCAGATCTGGTTGATACCTTGGCCACGACCGAAAACTTGCCGTGTTTGCACCGACCAACCACGCTTTTGGCGCGATGCCTGCTACGGTCTTGGGAGCAGCGATCGCAGACATTGGCCTGCTGACCGGTATTTTGCCGGACCACATCGCTTCAGGTTACTACGACCCGCGGAAGTTCATTCTGCCCGTGCGTGTGAACACGCTGGCAGATCAGTCCGTATCCATACATCTCAGGGCTGTAGAACAGCGCGTCAAAAATTCCGCGGTCACCTGCACCGGCGTGCAGACCAGCAACGGTATTGTCTGGATCAATGACAGCGTCTTGATGCTCTCATCCTGATTATGTGTCTCGCTCAAGATCGCCCGCCTCGCGGGCGATTTTTTTATGCTCCCAACACCGCTGCAAGGCTGGCGACGTTCTCCGCGGCTTCCACCTTGCGCATCAAGCCTTCAGTTTCCGGCAACACCTGTTCCGCAAAAACCTGCGCCAGGGCGAATTTGCCCTCAGCCCATTCATCATCTCGCCCCTCCAGCAACAGGCAAATTTCCAGCCAGAACATGCCCACAACTGTGATCGCAAACTGCCGTTGATAATCAGTAGCTGCGGCCAATGCAGCACACTCATCGTCGACCAACCACGCCCGTATGCAGGCAGTTGATTGCTCCAGCCGCCCCATGGCCAAGCCTATGGCGCTCGCCACTCCGTCCACGCGGGATTCTGGCACACGGGCCTTCAAACCGTCCCAGCGCGCAATAAGCCGATTGAACAGCCTGCCCTGGTGGAGATCAAGTTTTCGACCCACGAGGTCAACGGCCTGCACCTCGTTCGTCCCCTCATAAATCTGAGTAATGCGGACATCCCGAACCAGTTGTTCCATACCCCACTCGCGGACGTATCCATGCCCGCCGAAGACCTGTTGAGCCTCCAGGGCGCTGTCCAGCCCCAGGTCTGAGAGGTATGACTTCAGCAAGGGTGTCAAAAGACTGACCCAGTCATCTGATTCTTCAACCTGACCAGCATCCTCAGATCGCGCCATGACATCTGCATGGTAACCCGCAAACACCGCCAAGGCGCGCGCACCCTCGACCTGGGCCCTGATTTTAAGGAGTTTGCGCTGAATGTCCGGCAGGTAGACGATTCGATCGGCTGCCTTACCGGGATCGGGTCTGGGTGCAGGTGCCCTGCTCTGACGTCGATCCAGCGCATACGCCAGTGCATTCTGGTAAGCGATTTCGGCCACGCCGAGACCCTGAATACCCACGGCGATGCGCTCGAGGTTCATCATTCGGAACATCGCCGCCAAGCCACGGTTTTCAGTCCCAACGAGGAGGCCCTGCGCTTCATCGAAGTTGAGCACACAGGTTGCAGAGCCCTTAATGCCCATTTTGTGCTCAATGGAAGACGTCGTCACACCATTGCGCTCTGCCGGCTCCCCGTGCTCATCGAGCTTAAACTTCGGAACAAGAAAAAGGCTGATCCCCTTCACCCCCTCTGGCGCGCCTTCCAGGCGTGCCAGCACCATGTGAATAATGTTCTCAGTCAGGTCGTGATCTCCGGAAGTGATGAAAATTTTTGTTCCGGTAATTCGATAGGAGCCGTCAGCGCTCTTGCTTGCCCTGGTGGTCAACAATCCGAGATCCGTTCCACAATGCGGTTCTGTAAGGCACATGGTGCCCGACCAGCTGCCCTGCGCCATGTTGGGAAGATAGCGCATTTTCAATTCTGAATCGGCTTCTCCGTCAATCAGGTGATAGGCGCCGTGGGTCAGCTCAGCGTAAAGCTTGAACGCCATGTTGCATGAACCCAGCATTTCATCAATGAGGAACTGGAGCAGCCTGGGAAGGCCCTGGCCACCATGCTCAGGGTGTGCATCAAGGCCAGGCCATCCATTTTCACAAAACTTTTTGTAAGCTTCGCGAAAACCAGGCGGCGTGGTGACAATACCCTCAGTGCATTGTGCACCCTGCTCGTCGCCGATCGCGTTCAGGGGCAATAATTCACGCGCACAGAATTTTCCGGCTTCTTCGAGTATGAACGCGCAAGTATCCCTGTCCACGTGCTCATATCCTGGCAGCGCAGACAAGGCGTCAATACCGATCCACTCCTCCAGAAGAAACATCATGTCCTTGACGGGGGCTTCGTAAATCACTGGTCTTTCTCCTGTCAGTTCCTGAGCGGCTTGCCGCAATCGAGCATATGTCGAATGCGTGCCTGGGTCTCTGGCGTGCGGGCCAAGTGCAGGAAAGCCCTGCGCTCGAGAGCCATAATGTCTTGTTCACTCATCTCGGTTTCAGCCTCCACATCCCCGCCCGTGACGATCATGGCGATTTGCGTACCCGTGGTCACATCGTGTGGCGTGAGAAAACCTTTTTCCCTGGCATTGACCAGCCAGACCTGCATCTCCTGCCAGACATCTCGCCCCATCATGGGAATGGGATCGCGACTGGATGTCCGGTAGTGCTCTGCGCTGGCGCGAACCCGGTCGCACGCCAACTGAAGCAAGCGATCACGATTCATGTGATAGCTGTCTTTCGCAGGCCGGTACATTCCCATGGCTTCCGCCAGCAACGGGCTTGAAGCAGTCTTGCCATAACCAATCTGCATGAACGTCTTCCACGCGGCTTTGACATCGTCACCCACTTTTTCCCGATACCGGTAAAGCATCTCCTTGACGCCACCCCCACCGGGCACCACCCCTACGAGTGATTCGACGAGACCGGTGACCGAATTAGCATGAAAGACCACGTGATCGGCATGCAGAACGACCTCGAATCCACCACCCAGTGACAGGCCCACGGGCGCGGCTACTACGGGCACCGGTGAAGAGCGCATAGCCAGCACCGTTTGCTGGAAATGCGCAAGGAATTGATTCAGTCCGTCATAATCATCAGCGTCGATGAAACCCAACACGGCCGCAAGGTTCACCCCGCAGGAAAAATGCGACGCATCGTTATGAACCACCAAACCCCTGCAATTCTGACTGGCATGGGTGATCGCGGCCGCCAACAGATGCATTGAGTCACCGTCCAGCGTATTGGCCTTGGAGTGCCATTCCACTAATCCAATATCGCCGTCAATCACGAAGTAGCTGGCGACCCCATTGCTTTCAATGGGCGATAGCCCCCTTCGTTCCTCGCTGAATCGCCTGACACCAGGTGCGTGCCGGATGCCGCGGTAATCACCCGAACTGTCCAGGTATTGCAGCCTTGCGTTGTCCACGCGATAGAAAGACCGCCCTCTCGCAACGCGAAGAAAAGGTGGCACTGCACGCCCCTCGCGTTCAAGGCGGGCCACGAAGCGGTCCACGCCAAGTGCATCGATCATTTCGAAGGGCCCGCGAATCCAGTTGTAGCCCAACTTCATGGCGTCATCGACCGCAACGAGAGATTCATTCACCTCAGGCACCAAGGTCACCGCATAGCTCAAAGTCCGGGCGAGAACTTCCCAGGCATAATCAGAAGCCCACCCCTCACCGTCAATCAATAAGCCAAGATCGCCCTGCACTTCCGCCACCTCGGCCACCGCAGGCAGGCAGCGCTCGTAGGGCCGATATTCGAATTTCTCCAGATCCAGTGTTTCCCGCTCCGGACCACTCCCACTGTCTAATTGACGGTAAAAACCCCCGGAGTCACTCTTGTGACCGACTTGGCCGCTGTCGATCATGCGAGTCATCACCGGAACTTCCGCTGAAACGCGGTGGAAATCGTCCTCTGGCGGAAGGATATTAACCAGGCTTTTCGCCACATCAGCCATCAGGTCAATGCCGATCAAGTCGTAAAGTCCAAACACGCCCGTCTTTGGGATACCCATGGGCCGTCCGAAAATTGCGTCGGCCTGCTCCGGTTTGAGGCCCATCTCAAGCGCGACGTGAAGTGCTGTCTGAATAGCATAGACACCCACTCGATTGCCCAGGAAACCCGGCGTGTCAGCGCACACGACGATGCCCTTACCAAGCCGCTCCTCGCAAAAACGCTCCAGGGACTCCATGAGTTCAGGGCGCGTATCTTTGCCCCGAACCAATTCCAGCAAACGCATGAAGCGCACGGGATTGAAAAAGTGCGTGATCGCGAAATCCCTCCGGAATGACAATGGCATCTCGGCAATCAGCAGGGAGATGGGAATCGTTGACGTATTGGAAGTCACCAGGGAACCGGGTTTTCGAACCTCGTCTATGTCCCGATACAGTGAACGCTTGATCTCGAGACGTTCCACCACGGCCTCGGCAATCCAGTCGCACTCACGCAGGCGCCCGAGATCGTCCTCGATGTTGCCAATCGTGATTCGATCAGCGAAATCCGGATGAAGCAAACCCGGTTGGTCTTCGTCCAGCAAGCGCTCAAGGGCACGCTGCCCCATTGCGTTGCGGTCGTCCCCGGGCACAGGCACATCAAGCAGCAGCACGGGCACGCCTGCATTCGCCAGTTGGCCGGCAATACCCAATCCCATGGTGCCGGCCCCTATGACAGCGGCCTGTTTGATCTCGTGCAAGGTGAACTCCCTTGTGTTCAGCGAGCAGGATAGTGCTCGAAAATAAAATCCCGTAATGCGGTTCGGCAACGGTCCGGCGCTTCCACCGGCACCATATGGCCACTTTCTGGAACCCGGGTAACGGTCGGGTTATCGAGCTCAGCAACCAAGGCTGCGGTGGCACGGCGTGGTGCCATCCGATCCATGCCACCAACGATGACGTGCGCAGGACAGCGCACAGATGCCGCCGCAGCGGGCCCATTGTGATAGGCATCACAGGCCTTCAGGTCCGCTGAGAGCGCTTCAGGCGCATTGGCGCGCATGACGCGCTGCCCATTTGCCAGCATTGCATTACCCGGCACGGGGCCGAGGTGAAACTGCCCCGACGGACCGAAACCCCAGGACGTCATCATGGCCACCGCCTGGTCAGGGTGATGCTCCGCCGCGTCAATCAGGCGCGGATTGACGGGAGTCGCCACTCCACTGGCAACGAAGCAGACACAACTCAAAACGTCGGGGTGACGCGCCGCAAACTCAAGGGCAACGAGACAACCCTGAGAATGACCAACGAGCGCCACTTTGGACACTCCCACGGCATCCAAGAATTCGCGCAGCCAATCTGCCATGGCTTCGATTCGGTCGAGTGGTGCGCCCGAAGACAGGCTATGCCCCGGAAGGTCAGGTGCAAGAACACCATACCCCCGATAGGCAAAAAAACGCGTGTGCAGTGCCCAGAAAGTATGATCAAGACCGCTGCCGTGAATAAACACCAAGGCGGGGCGAGTGGCATCGAATGGCACACCACCTGTGCCTGCAAACGTTTTTTCTCCTCGGACTTCCAGGTACATGACTCGACCTGCGCTATCCGGCCGCGCGCGCCGCCGCGCGGAAACCCAATTCAAAATCGGCAATGATATCCTCAGGATCCTCCAGCCCAACCGAGAGCCGAATCATGTCCTCGGTGATGCCGGCGGCGACCAGGGCATCGGCATCAATCCTTGAATGGGTCGTGCTCGCCGGATGAATGATCAGGGTTCTCGCGTCACCCACGTTAGCGAGATGAGAGGCCAACTGGACGTTTTCAATGAATGCTTGACCGG
Organism: Candidatus Nitrosopumilus sp.; assembly: GCA_964225175.1. Classification (GTDB taxonomy): domain Bacteria; phylum Pseudomonadota; class Gammaproteobacteria; order Xanthomonadales; family SZUA-36; genus WTJD01. The sequence goes on from CAXQNK010000074.1 coordinate 34,272, forward strand.
CGGTGCGTCCACCAACAACGCCGAAGGTCACGATTGAACCCGCACCACGGGGAAGATATTTGCGGGCGCGCTCATGGCTGGGGTGATCGGGCTGGTCGGGATGATTCACCCAGGCCACCTGCTCGTGCCCAGTCAAAAAATCCAGCACCGCGCGCGTGTTGGCGAGATGCTTGTCCATTCGAAGGGACAAGGTCTCCACACCCTGCAACAGGAGAAAGGCATTCAGTGGGCTCATCGACGGCCCGATATCACGCATCGCTTCGGCGCGAATACGGGTGGCATACGCACTCGGACCGAACTCTTCCCATAGATTGATCCCGTTGAATGGTGCATAGGGCTCCGTCAGGGTCGGAAACTTCCCGGATTTGCCCCAATCAAAATTACCACCATCAACCACAACGCCACCGATCGTATTGCCATGACCGCCCAGCCACTTGGTCAGCGAATGGACTGAAATATTCGCGCCATGATCGAAACAACGGCACAGGTAGGGCGTATTGAAGGTGCCGTCGATCATCAAGGGCAGGCCATGATCGCCGGCGAGCCTCGCCACCGGCTCGATATCGAGGATATCTAGGCCAGGATTGCCAATGAGTTCACTGTATACGAGCCGCGTGTTGTCCTGGATTGCTGCTTCAATGCCGACCAGGTCGGTCGGGGCAACAAAGGTCGTTGTAATCCCGAATCTCGGCAGCGTGTTTTTCATCAGGCTGACGTTACCTCCGTACATCTGGGAAGAAGCAACGATGTGATCGCCCTGCTCCAGGATCGCTGTGATGGCGCAGAAGGTCGCTGCCATGCCCGAAGAGGTGCATACAGCCGCGGAGCCGCCCTCCAGAGCCGCGATTCGTTGCTCCAGCACACCCACGGTGGGGTTGGTGATTCTGCTGTACGCATGACCGCCACGTTCAAGGTTGAATATGGACGACGCGGTATCGCTGTCCGGAAAGACATACGAGGTCGTCTGGTAGATCGGCACGGCCCGTGCACCGTACTCCGGATCCAGCGTTTGTCCCGCATGCAGGGACAATGTATCGAATTTTAAAAAGTCTGACATGGAGGTGTGCCGATCAGGCCTGCGCCAGCGCCTTCTCCAGCGCGGCGATCAGGTCATCGGCGTCCTCCAGCCCCACTGACAAGCGGACCAGGCCATCAATGATCCCTACGCGCGCTCTTTCTGCAGGGTCAACATCGGCATGCGTCATGGTCACGGGATGCGTAATCAATGATTCCACCGACCCAAGGTTCTCCGCCAGGCTCCACAGCTCGATATTGTCCATCAGTCGTTTGCCGGCGGCCACCCCTCCCATGACTTCGAACCAGAGCATTGCACCAAACCCATTGGCCTGGCGACAGGCCAGTTCATGCTGATTGAAAGACGCCAGGCCCGGATAAGCCACTTGCGCGACCTTGGGATGCGCCTCAAGGAATTCAGCGATCGCCTGGGCATTGGCCGATTGCTGGTCCAGGCGCACGGACAGGGTTTTACAGCCCTGTAGCGTCAGCCAGGCCACCATCGGTGACATGATGCTGCCCGTGCTGTTCTGGATGAACTTCACCTTCTCGTGCAGTTCATCGTTGCGACTTACCACCGCACCACCCACGGTGGCATTGTGGCCATCCATGTACTTGGTGGTGCTGTGAACCGAAAGATCGGCGCCCAACTCCAGTGGCCGCTGGTAATACGGCGTCAAAAACGTATTGTCGACCGCATGAACCGCGCCCGCGGCGCGAGCGATATCAGAAAGCGCCTGAATATCGGAAAGCTTCATGGTTGGGTTGGCGGGAGTTTCACTGAACACCATGCGGGTGTTGTCCCTCATCGCGGCTTCCACCTGTGCGGGGTCAGAGGTGTCGGCAAAGGTAAATTCGATGCCAAACCGGGTCAGTACCTTTGTGCACAGACGATAGGTCCCTCCGTACGCCACGTCTGAAACGACCGCATGATCACCGGTGCTGAGAAAAGCCAGCATCACCGCGTGTACCGCTGCCATTCCCGTGCCGAAACAGGCGGTATCTGCACCGGCTTCCAGGTCGGTAAGTTTCATCTCCAACGCCCGTACCGTCGGATTACCAGAACGGGAATAGGAATATCCCTTGCTGAGATATTCATCTACCGATGCCTGAACGTAGGTCGTGGACTGGTAGATCGGCGTCAGGATAGAGCCGGTGATCGGGTCCGGCGTGACGCCAGCATGAATTTGCCTGGTACTGAATCCCATTAGAAAATCCTCGATGAAGCAGAATGTGAACAACGCGCAGATTACGCTGGAAATATCATACCATTATGCAGTTCATATTCTGCATCCGGGGGTTCCGAATTTGCGGGGAATTCCCTGATAAACGTTCTGCGGAGCCCAGACCTGAGGACGACAGGGTCAATAGTGCAATTCCTCGCGTATTTTCAGGGGGTCCTGTGGGTCAATACCGTCCATGAAAGGCTGCTTGCGATCGAGGCTGGTCTTTCGATAGACGAGACCCAGCCAGTTATTGACGATCGCCTTGCCCGTATCGCGCCACGTGTTGTCGACGCACGCTGTCAATTCCGTTTCGGGAAAATCCTCGGCATTCGCCTCGCCGCGCTCAAAGGATTCTAAAAAGTCGCTGGCGATAAGCTGTGCCCGATCGGTAAAATAATGCTCCGGAAAAGGCGGAGGCGTCTCGATCTCCCTGTTGATGTATCGAAGGACTTCGCGCTTGTATTCCTTCAACAGGCTGTTGGCGTCGTATTCGGGGTGCCCCTGAAAATAAACAATCCTGAACAGGTCCGGACTCACTGCAAGGTGCACACCCGCCTCGTCACTTGCCGCCAAGACAGCCAGGCCAGCATCCTCGATCTCTCGCCGGGAAACATCGTTATGACGAGAGTGCGGCGCATCAAAACGGGTATTGATGTCCCTGACCAGTGGATGCGCCGGTAAAGTCACGCGATGGGAATACACCCCCCAGCGCTTCTCGGGCAGGCGCTGACGCTCCAGGCCATGATGGTGCTTAAGTACCGCGTGGGTGGCAAGACAGGAGCAAAGAATGGATGTCACATTGTTTTCCGCCCACTCTACCACTTCCAGCAAGGGTTCCCAGAACGGCTCCTGGTCCAGAGAGGGGTTGGCCACGTTGGCGCCTGTGATGATCAATGCATCCAGGCCTTGCGACTTCAGTTCGGAAAATTCCGTGTAATGATCACGAATATGGGCCCGGGCCTCATCGCCCCGGTCAAGTTCATCCAAGGAAAAGGGGTACACGTAAAACTGAGCGATCTTGTTGCAGTTGCCTACCAGGTTGATAAATTGCTGCTCTGTCGCTGTGAGGGCGGCATCTGGCATCATGTTCAGAAACCCGATGTGCAATTCACGGATATCCTGGTGAACAGCTGCGTCACGATCCAGGATTTCAAGGCCAAACTGACGCAAGCGTTTGAACGTGGGCAGTTGGTTGTGTGCGACCAGTGGCATCTGTGCAAGACCATTGAATTATTCTTGAACGATACGGCCATAATAGCCGCTAAGCCAGCGCCTTACACAAGGGAGACTGAATCAGTGACTGAAAATCCATTGATCGGCACAGCAAACCGTTGCTTCGCATGCGGCGATGACAATCCCATCGGGCTGAAGATTGAGTTCAGCCTGCAAGACGAAACCTGCAGCGGCCTGTTCACGCCAGGAAAATATCATGTCGGTTTCAATGACACCGTACACGGCGGCATTATTTTTGCTGCTCTCGATGACGTGATGGCCAACCTGCTGTACCTGCAGGGCATCAAAGCCTTCACGGCACGCTGTGAAATCCGCTACCGAAAAGCACTGCGTGTTGGCCAGACTCTGCAATTGCGAAGTGAAATTGTTCAACAAAAGAGGCGCTTGTACACCCTTGCAGGAACTGCGCATCTCGCCGAGGACGGAGAATTAATCGCTGATGCAAGCGCAAGTTTCATGTCACGCTAAATGGGGGCAGGTTCGGCGCCCTGCATAGGCAATTCGCAATATCGTGTCAGGCGACACCCTCTACAGAACCATCCGGGTTGACCTGCACCCGAAGCGCCTGCGGGCTGCGCGGAAGACCTGGCATTCTAAGAATATTGCCGGTTAATGCGACCAGGAACCCGGCGCCTGCACTGACCTGGACATTGCGCACCGTGACCTGAAAATCTCGTGGCCGACCATGTAATTGCGGGTCGTCTGAAAGCGAACTCGGCGCCTTGGCGACGCACACGGGAAGTTTCTCCAGGCCCAGCTTCTCAATCATCCGTAAATCCTTTTCAGCCTCCTTGCTGAATGCGATGTCATTAGCGCCGTACATTTTCTGGCTTACCGCCCGCACCTTTTCCGGCAAGGTCGTGTCGAGTTCATACAGGGGCTCGAAGGGGCTGTTTTTCTCCACCGAGGCCATGACCGCACGCGCGAGGTCCGCAGACCCGGGGCCGCCCTCCGAGAAATGCCTGGACTCGGCAAAATCCACGCCATGCGCCGCTGCGCGCTCCGCTACGATGGCGATTTCCTCATCCGTGTCTGCTGCAAATCGATTCAAAGCCACCACGGGAGACTTGTTGAAATTCGCCACACTCTCGATATGCTTGTCCAGGTTTTCAAGCCCTGCCCGCACGGCATCGGTGTCAGGTGACTCAAGCTGGTTCTTGTCTTTTCCACCATGCAGTTTCAACGCGCGCACGGTGGTCACCAGCACCACCGCGTCGGGGTCGAGACCTGCACTGCGACACTTGATGTCAAAGAACTTCTCTGCGCCAAGGTCGAAACCAAATCCTGCTTCGGTGATGGCCCAGTCAGAGAAGTGCATGGCCATGCGGGTGGCAAAAACGCTATTGCAGCCGTGCGCAATGTTGGCAAACGGGCCACCATGCACAAAGACTGGCACGCCTTCCAGCGTCTGCACCAGATTGGGGTGCACTGCATCGCGAAGCAACGCCATCAAAGCGCCGGTGACTTTCAGCGCACTCAGGTAAACCGGTTCACCGTCATAGGTGAACCCGATAAAAATACGCTCGAGGCGCTCGTACAAATCTTCCATGCTCTTGGCGAGACAGAAAATCGCCATCACCTCGGAAGCCGCAGTGATGTCAAAACCACCCTGCCTGGGAATACCCTGCATTTTGCCACCTAAGCCCAAAACAATGTTTCTCAGGCTGCGGTCGTTCATGTCCATACAGCGGCGCCAAACGATGGTGCGAGGATCCAGGCCCAGTTCATTGCCCTGGAACAGGTGATTGTCGACCATGGCCGAAATCAGGTTGTTGGCACTCGTAATGGCGTGGAAATCACCGGTAAAGTGAAGGTTGATCCGATCCGCTGGGATCATCTGCGCGTAACCACCGCCAGTCGCTCCTCCCTTAATCCCAAATACGGGGCCTAGTGAAGGCTCCCGCAAAGCGCAGCACACCGATTCACCGATGTGCTTGAACCCCTGTGCAAGTCCGATGGATGTGGTGGTCTTTCCTTCACCCGCAGCGGTTGGGGTAGTGGCTGAGACCAGCACCAGCCGTGACGTTGAAGATCGCTTTCGGGGGGACTGGAGCGCATCGAGATGCACCTTCGCAATTTCAGTTCCGTATGAGATCAGGTGTTCATTATCAACACCAAGGTCACGGGCAACATCCGCAATGGGTGCAGGGTTGGCAAGCCGCGCAATTTCATGATCCGAAAGCATATGATTATTCCTATTAGTTAACGGGTCGAGTTGCTATTCATTTAATGTCTTTTCCGTGCCCTGTCCCGAGGGCTCACGTCAGTGACGAATACGGCAGAAAATCGGCGAGCTCGCCCTTTTGGATGTTCTGTTCGGGCGCCTGCACGACCAATCCGTCCCCCCACACGGCGGAGGTGAGCATGCCACTGCTCTGCCGTGGGTGGCACTCTACACCATCTGGGGTGGTTTTCGCACGCAGATAAACCGCCCTTGGTCCACCTTCGAGACTGAATTGGGCAACATGCCGGGCAGGCTGGACATGGACATGCTTCTGGCCTTGCAAAGACAGTAGATACGGACGCGCGATCACCAGCGCCGTCACCAGGACCGAAGCGGGGTTTCCTGGCAATCCAAGGAAGGGTGTGTCGGCCACTTTTCCGAACGCAAAGGGTTTTCCGGGCTTGATGGAGACTTTCCACAGGTCAATCATGCCCAGATCGGAAACGACCTGCTTGATGTGGTCCTCCTCACCCACCGAGACACCGCCCGAAGACACGATAACATCCACTTCCTGCGCTGCTCGCTGCAGCAAGTTACGGATTTCATCCGGACAGTCCGTGGCAATCCCGTAATCGACCAGATCGAATCCCCAGCCATTGACCAGGCCCGCCAGGAGATAGCGATTGGAATTATAAATCTGGCCAGGCTTGACCGCCTCGCCCGGCTCGACCAGTTCACTGCCATTGGACACCACCCCGACGCGCAATTTGCGAAAGACGAGACAATGGGCGTGACCCAAAGAGGCAAGCAACCCAAGGGCCTGCGAGCTAAGGCGGGTCCCCGCGCGCAGAACGGTGTCACCCGCCTGAATATCCTGGGCACGGGGACGGACATTAGCACCCAGGGATGGACAGCGTTCGATATGCACGACGCCGTCCTGTGCACTGCAGTGCTCCTGCATAACAACAGTATCCGCTCCCTCCGGTATCTCCGCACCCGTAAAGATTCGGGCTGCCGTACCGGGCTGCAGCGCTTCTGGTCGAATTCCTGCAGGGATACGCTGGCTGACTTCCAGCGGTGTCTCTGCAGCGTTCCAGTCCGCGTGACGAAAAGCATAACCATCCATTGCGCTGTTGGCTGCGGGCGGCACGTCAATTCCAGCCGTCACGTCCCGCGCCAGCACACGACCCAATCCCTCAGCAATCGAAACCTGTTCATACTGGTCCATGGGTCGGGCAGCGCTGACAAGTGCGCTTACGGCTTCTTCGACACTCAACATCAGCCTGTCCTGCTGCTCGCGCCAGTTTGACCCACGAAATTGCAGGGGCGATGCCGAGAATCGAGTTGCTCAAGTAAAATTCCATTCCACCCGGTCTGGCAGGCATTAGGTGAGCCCGGCAGGCAGAAAATCAGTGTCTTGTTGGACAATCCGGCACAACATCGGGACTGGACCGTGGAGGAGCCCACCTCCTCGTGGGACAACTGCCGAAAAAGCTCACCAAAACCCTCGATGCTCTGATCAAACAGTGGGAGCAGGGCTTCGGGCGTGGAGTCGCGAGCGGTAAAACCCGTTCCTCCCGTGGTAATCACCACGTCGATGTTCGGATCTGCAATCCAGCGCGATACATGGGCCCTCATCTCGTACACATCGTCTTTGCAGATCATTCTGCCCGCGAGTACATGACCAGCCTCCGCCAGGGCGTCCGCCAGCAGGTCGCCAGAGCTGTCATTGTCCTGCGTACGGGTATCGGAAATCGTGAGCACCACGATGTTCAGCGGAACAAGTTGATCGCTATGTTGATGCATAAACGCCCTCGCGCTCGAAAACCAGTGTGGGCCAAACCGTTTCAGCGGCACCTTGCGTCAGCTCCAGCCAGCAGGAACCGCCTGTTCAGGGCGACACAGTTTCAGGCCTCGGACACCTGCGCGTCAACCAGCAACCTCGCTGCGTCCAGGTCGGCCTCACTATTGACGTTAAAAAACGGGGGTGGCGTGAGTACCGGCCATTCCACTCGCACGTGCGCAAGGTCGTTGAGTATGTGCCGAAGGCCCGGCTGCCCACGCGTGTCCAGCGCGTCCTTCAACGCGGGGAGCGTGGTTATATTCCAAAGCGAGAACACAGGCTGCACGGCGCCCCGATACATGGCAACGGCCACGGGCTTTTGCTGAGTCTGTGCCGCGCGCATCAACCGTTGCCCAAGATCAAGCGGAAGGAAGGGCGCATCAACCGGCACGACCAGCAACCAATCCTGTCCTTTCACTTCCACCAGCTTCGCGAGTGCGGAATACACGCCTGCCAATGGCCCTCGTCGACGATTTAGTGCGTCGGGGACCCATTCAAAGCCATCCCGCGACAGGGCCTCGTCAACGGAGTGTACGCTCACCAAAAGCCGATCAACCTGCGGACGAAAACGTCGGATGACGTGCTGCAGCAAACTGTATTTCCCCAGACGCACCTGCGCTTTGCCAAGCCCACGCATCCGCTGTGCGGATCCGCCGGCCAGTATGGCGCCCACCAGGGACACGCTTTCGCGGGCGGTCATTTCTGTTTGATTAACTGTGCCGCGGCAATCACCTTTTCATCCAGGCCCTCGCCACCATGCGCGATACATGCAGACAGTCTTTCACGCATCAAGGGTGCCCAGAATCGGGTCAGGTGATCTGCAATCCGTGCCTCTGCGTCATCGTGGAAACTGAAATTGGCCGCAATCTGGTTGGCCATTTGCTTGATGTGCTCCATTTCCTGATCTGACATGGCTTCAGGCACCTCGAGTTTGGTTGATTCTGTCTGGAAAAGTATAGACGTTGTGCCGCCCGGGGCGTGCAAATCCGATCAAGGTCACGCCGCAGCGTTGCGCGTATTCCAGCGCCAGCGCGGTGGGTGCGGACACGGCCACCAGCAATTCGATGCCCACCGCTGCAGCCTTGTAGACCATTTCATAGCTCGCCCGACTGGAGACCAGACAAAATCCGTTGCCGCTGTCAAAGCCCGAATGACTCAGAGCCCCCACCAGTTTATCGAGCGCGTTGTGCCGCCCAACGTCCTCACGAACGCGAGTGATGTGACCTCGAACATCACACCACGCCGCACCGTGCACCGCACCGGTCACCGACTGCAGGGCCTGCTCATCCTGTAAATGAGCAATTGCGCGCTGCACCGCCCCATGTTCTATCGCGAGCCGCCGCGCAACCGGGCCCGGCACGCGCAGAGCCTGATCGAGTGATTCTGCGCCACACAGACCACAGCCGGTTCGGCCGGTCATATTTCTGCGCTGAGCCTGGACGCGCTTGAAGCAGGACTCCGACACGGTCATGGCCAGCTCAACCCCGCCTTCGCGTGGAATCAACCGGGTGCTCACGATGTCTTCAGCTGAGCGCGCAAGGCCTTCGGTCAGGCTAAAGCCCAACCCAAGGTCTTCGAGATTGTTGGGCGTGGCCATCATAACGACATGAGAACGGCGGTTATAGGTCAGCGCGACAGGAACCTCTCGCGCCACTTCATCAACTGAACGCTCGACACCTTGGTCAGTCCAGCGCGACACATCGGTTGTCACCGTGTCAGGCATTAAGGGTGCCGTCTTGGCTTTGGGTTGAAAGCGGCCCTGCCCACGGCATTCGGCCGCTGCCTGAGTTCAAGGCTCACGTGACGCTTCGAGCAGCGCCTCCTGCTGGTCCGTAAAGGCCTGGTAATGACGCTGCCAGTCCGAGGGCTGACTCACCCGGGTCGCCTGTACCGCCGTGACCTTGTACTCGGGACAGTTCGTAGCCCAATCTGAATTCTCGGTAGTTACGACGTTGGCCCCGGTCAGCGGGAAGTGAAACGTCGTGTAGACCACGCCCGGTTGTACGCGCGGGGTCACGACTGCCCGCAAGACAGTATCACCCGCTCTGCTTTCCACGCCGACCCAATCTCCGTCGTTGATGCCCCTGAATTCAGCATCCGAAGGATGAATTTCGAGAAGATCCTGATCCGCCCACTGGGAATTGGGCGTGCGTCGCGTCTGTGCGCCCACATTGTATTGGCTGAGAATGCGCCCGGTGGTCAGCAGCAGGGGATATTTTCGGGTGGTACGTTCATCAGTAGGCACGAAACCTGTGATGGCGAAATAACCTTTACCACGCACAAATTCATGGGTGTGCATGGTCGGCGTTCCAACCGGTGCCTCATCATTACAGGGCCACTGGATGCTGCCGAGCTGGTCGAGCTTCTCGTAAGTCACGCCGGCAAATGTCGGGGTGAGCCGCGCAATCTCATCCATGATTTCCGATGGATGGCTGTAGTTCATGGGATAACCCAGAGCGTTGGAGAGGGCCATTGTCACCTCCCAATCCGCCAAGCCCGGAAGCGGCTCAATCACCTGGCGCACCGGTGAGATGCGGCGCTCAGCATTGGTGAACGTCCCGCTTTTCTCCAGGAAAGAGGAGCCCGGGAGGAATACGTGGGCAAAACGCGCCGTTTCGTTGAGGAAAATGTCCTGCACGATCAGGCATTCCATCGAGGTCAGTGCCGACTCCACGTGCTGCGTGTTGGGATCAGATTGCGCCACGTCTTCACCCTGCACGTAGAGCGCCTTGAAATGACCGGCAATCGCTCCGTCAAACATGTTGGGAATGCGTAATCCGGGCTCGGCCTGCAGGTTTGCGCCCCATTCATTCTCGAACAGGGCTCGCACCTCAGGATCGGAAACGTGACGATAACCGGGCAGTTCATGCGGAAACGAGCCCATGTCGCAGGAGCCCTGCACATTGTTCTGGCCTCGCAGCGGATTAACCCCGACACCCTCACGCCCAAGATTTCCGGTGGCCATCGCCAGGTTGGCAATGCCCATCACCATGGTAGAACCCTGGGTGTGCTCGCTGACCCCGAGGCCGTAGTAGATTGCGCCATTGCCCGCCTCGGCATAAAGGCGCGCCGCGGCACGCAGCGTCTCTGGATCGATGCCGGTGGCCGAGGCTGTGGCCTCAGGAGAGTTTTCTTCAGCAAGGATAAACGTACGCCATGTTTCGTAGGCCGGTTGCTCGCATCGCCGCGCTATGAACTCCTTATCCTCGAGGCCTTCACTGATGATGACGTGCGCCATCGCATTGACGAAAGCGACGTTGGACCCGGGCAATAACTGCAAATGATGGTCTGCCCGGACATGCGGCCCGTCGACAATTTCGATTTTACGTGGATCGACTACGATCAGTCGCGCCCCTTCCCGCAGGCGGCGTTTTAGACGCGAGGCAAACACTGGATGTGCGTCAGTCGGGTTGGCGCCGATCACCATCACCACATCGGCTTTGGCCACGGAGTTGAACGCCTGTGTTCCGGCTGACTCTCCGAGCGTCGTCTTAAGTCCATATCCCGTTGGCGAATGGCACACACGTGCACAGGTGTCGACGTTATTATTCCCAAATCCCGCGCGCACCAGTTTCTGAACGAGATAGGTTTCCTCGTTGGTGCAACGCGAAGAGGTGATTCCGCCAATGCTGTTGGGCCCGTATTTCGCCTGAATTTCTCTTAACCGACGGGCTGAATAGGCAATCGCCTCGTCCCAGCTCACTTCTTTCCAGGGGTCATCAATAGAATCCCGAATCATGGGTTGGGTAATCCGGTCCTTGTGGGTGGCATAACCCCAGGCAAATCGACCTTTGACACAGGCATGGCCCTCGTTGGCCTTGCCCTCCTTGAAGGGCGTCATACGCACGACCTCACCGCCACGGGTCTCGGCCTGGAAGCTACAACCCACCCCGCAATACGCGCAAGTGGTCACGGTCGCGGCATCGGGCAGGCCTGCCTCGAGCACAGACTTGTCTTCCAGCGCGGAGGTGGGGCAGGCCTCGACACATGCGCCGCAGGACACGCAATCTGAATCCATGAATGACTCTGACTGCCCAGCGACAATCTTTGACTCGAAACCACGTCCCTTGACGCTGAGCGCGAAAGTACCCTGGATATCCTCACAGGCACGGACGCACCGATAGCACACGATGCAAGCCGCGGGATCGAACCTGAAATAGGGGTTTGAGAAATCCGGCGCCTCGGACTGGTGATTACCACCCTCGTTGCCATAGCGAGTCTCACCAACTTCCAGCCTGGCTGCCAGATCATGCAGCGCGCACGCGCCTGCGCATTCGGCTGGATGATCGGACAGGTAGAGTTCGACCACGTTCCTGCGCAAACGGTCCAGCGTCTCTGAACGGGTCGCCACGACCATCCCATCCTCGACAGGCGTGGTGCATGATGCCGGCGTGCCGCGACGTCCCTCGATCTCCACGAGACACACCCGGCAACTGCCAAATGCGTCGAGCGTATCGGTCGCACACAACTTGGGGACTTCGATCCCGGCCAGTTCTGCAGCGCGCATCACGGAGGTTCCCGCAGCCACCGAGACCGTGCGTCCATCCACGCAAAGCGTCACGGACTGCTCAGCGCCAAGGGGGGCCGGCGTGCCCAGGTCGGGCTGGGGCCGGTAGGGTTTTAAGTCGATCATCGAAGCCATGGTTCAATCCTCGTCACTCGCCAGGCTTAATCCCGAAATCCTCCGGGAAATGCTTGAGGGCGCTGCGCACAGGGTAAGGCGTTAAACCACCCATGGCACACAATGAGCCCTCAACCATCGTCTCGCAAAGCTCTTCAAGCAAGGCCAACTGCTCCAGGCGTTGCTCGTTATTCCTAATTTTATCAATGATTTCCACACCACGCACGGAGCCCACCCGGCAGGGTGTGCATTTTCCGCAAGATTCGACCGCGCAAAACTCCATCGCAAACCGCGCCTGCTTGGACATATCCACGGTATCGTCAAACACCACAACCCCCCCATGCCCGAGCATGCCACCCGCCTCGGTCATCGCCTCATAGTCCAGTTCAGTTTCCCAGAGCGACGGTGGCAAATAAGTGCCCAATGGTCCGCCGACCATTGCCGCGCGCGCAGGCCGACCGCTTGCTGTTCCCCCACCGAGATCCTCGATCAATTCTCTCAGAGTCAGGCCAAAAGGCATTTCGACCAGCCCACCCCGCTGAATGTTGCCGGCCAGCTGCGCCGTCAGGGTCCCACGCGAGCGGCCCGTGCCAAAGGCCTGATAATGCTCCGCGCCTTCGGCCAGGATGGTGCTGACCGCACCCAGTGTCAGCACGTTGTTGACCACGGTCGGCTGCCCGAAAAGCCCTTTAATTGCAGGCAGTGGTGGCTTGAACCGAACCAGGCCCCTTTTGCCTTCCAGGCTCTCCAGCATCGAGGTCTCTTCTCCGCAGATGTAAGCCCCTGCCCCAAGGCGGACTTCCAACTCAAAGCGCCGCCCCGAGCCGCGCAGGTCGGAGCCCAGATAACCCGCCTCATAAGCCAATGATATCGCCTGCTCCAGCGTTCGCAGGGCACGCGGATATTCGGAGCGTAAATAGATATAGCCCTGCGCGGCACCCACCGCGAGTCCGGCGATGGTCATGCCCTCGACAAGCTGATAGGGGTCGGCTTCCATCAGGAGGCGATCTGCGAATGTGCCAGAGTCGCCCTCATCGGCATTGCAACAGATATATTTCTCTTCGCTCTCCGCATCCAGAACGGTCTGCCATTTGATGCCCGTTGGAAAGGCAGCCCCGCCGCGGCCGCGAAGGCCAGAGGCCTTGATTTCATCGACAATGGCCTGCTGTGACATGCCCAAAGCTCGATCGAATCCCAGATAACCGCCATGCGCTCGATAGTCATCCAGAGATACCGGGTCGATGATCCCGGCGCGTTTGAAGGTGAGTCGCTCCTGGCTAGCGAACCAGGGCAATTCATCCACCCGACCCACTGCTTTCGGGTGATCGCAATCACCGGGAAATCCGGCGTCGAACAGATCAGCCACGTCTTCGACCGAAACCGCGCCGAATCCTTGTCGTCCCTCGCCCGTAGCCACCTCCACGAGCGGTTCAAGCCAGAAGGCACCGCGTGACCCACTGCGGACCAGCTCTATTTCGATACCCCGCACGGAGGCCTGGGCTGCTAACTCGACAGCGACACCATCTGCACCCAGAGCACACGCCGTCGTGTCTGTTGGCACGAAAACCCTGACGGTCATTGGTCATCACCCCCAATCAGGCGATCAAACTTTTCCGGCGTGACGCGGGCATGGACTTCGTCGCCGATGCGTACCGAGGGTGAACAAGCGCAATTGCCCAAGCAATAGACCGGTTCGAGCGTAAAGCGCCCGTCCGGCGTGGTATCGCCGTAATCTATGCCCAGCCGGTCACGCACATGCGCTTCGAGCGCCTCTGAGCCCATGGCCTGACAGGCTTCTGCGCGGCAGAGTTGAACCACGGTGTCTCCGGCCGGCACGCTGCGAAAGTCATGGTAAAAAGTCATCATTCCATGCACCTCTGCGCGGGACAGGTTCAAACCCTTGGCGAGCATCGAGACGGCCTCACCCGGTATATAACCCAGCGCGTGCTGAACCGCATGCAAAAGGGGTAACAGCCCCCCCGGAACCGTTGCGTAACGGTCCAGCAACCGCTCGATGGTCTGTTCGGATTCAGAATTCAAAGCCTCGCTCCCGAAGCACCCTTGGTGAGAGAGCCATTATCTTAGGACGCTGTGCCCCATGCTGCAAAGAGAATCTTATCGCGGGCCCGTTTCGATGCTTACAATAGTTCATGGCAAGCGAAAAACTAGAGACCGTCGTGATCGGTGGCGGTGTCGTCGGACTGGCGATAGCCCTCGAATTATCCCGCTCCGGGCGCGAGGTCTGGCTGCTCGAGGCCAACCAGCACATCGGCATGGAAACCAGCGCGCGAAATTCCGAGGTTATCCACGCCGGCTTGTACTACGAACCCACATCCTTGAAGGCGCGAAGCTGTATCAGGGGCGGCGCATCGCTGTTTGCATATTGCGTGGCAAAGTCGATCCCGCATCGCCGGGTCGGTAAACTGGTGCTTGCCAACGGCCAGGGTCAGCGTGAACGTCTCGAAGCCCTCTATGCCAATGCGATCAACTCTGGCGTGACGGGTCTCGAAATACTCGACAGACAATCGCTTGCGAGCAGGGAACCTGCGGTGCGAGCCGACGCTGCATTGTGGTCTCCCAACACAGGAATTATCGACAGTCATAGCTTGCTGCTCGCCCTGAGGTCAGACCTCGAGTCGGCCGGCGGCCAGGTCGCATGCAAAAGCAGGGTAAGGCGCGGATATTGCAGCGACGAGGGCATTCCTCTGGAGGTCACGGTCGACGAGAACCACACCATGACAAGTCACGCGAGAGAGGTGGTCAATGCCGCCGGGCTGGGCGCCGTTTCACTCGCCCGGCGACTCGAAGGTGTGACCTCCAGGAGTATTCCACAACAGCACTTAAGTCGTGGTCATTATTTTGTTTATCGCGGCCAGTCACCGTTCGCTCACCTCGTTTATCCACTCCCGGACAAAAACGGCCTGGGCATTCACGGCACACTGGACCTCGCTGGCCGATTGCGGTTTGGACCAGACGCACAACCAGTCGAGCACATTGACTATCGTTTCGATGAAAATCTCAGAGCCGATTTTGTGTCCGCAATTCAGCGCTGGTATCCCGAGATCCAGTCCGCGGACCTGCTTGCCGGCTACACCGGCATCAGGCCTCGCCTCGGTGGACCGGACACGGGGTTCCACGATTTCCTGATTCAGGGCGAAGCTCAACATAGCGTGACCGGACTCGTGCAGCTGTTCGGCATCGAGTCGCCCGGACTGACCGCGAGCCTGGCGTTGGCGGAAACGGTGCGCGAACGACTTGCAACAGGCTGAACCCAATGGCTCAGCCGCCACCCAGCATGCGACGCGCCAACCCCAAACCCTTCAGTCCACCCAACTGCACGGCCGTCAGCAAGCCGCCCAGCATCGCGCCGGATACACCGCAGGTGACCACGTCCTGCCCGGTCAAATACAGGCCGCGAATCGTCGTTTTCGGACGTAACCAGGATTGTTCAAAACGTTGCGGATCGTGATCGAGCCCATAGATTTCACCCTTGCCGTAGCGGCAAAAATGTGCTGTTGAAAGCGAAGTGGACAATTCGGTGTAATCCACCTGACCACGCAGATGCGGGAAATGCTCGTAGAGCGCCTCCAGCAGGCGTTGCGAAAGACGCTCTTTGAGGGCTTCATAATCTTCACCACGTTTCCCCCAGGTCGTGTTTTCCCAGGGTGCAAACCACTCATGCGGACCGGGCGCAACGATTTCGATGGTGGCGCGCCCAGGATATCGAGACTCAAAACTCGGGTCTTTCGCCGATGGGAAAGAGATGTAAATCAGCGGCAAATCCGCCTCCGGATCATGCTCGAAGGCGGCAATATCGGCCTCGTAGTGTGCGCTGGGATAAATCCAGTAATTGGTTCGGGGCAAGCCCAGGCGTTCCGCGGTATCTTTCAAACCGATGTACAGGCACATGCTCGCCATCGAGGGTCGCACCCTGCTCATTCGTTCGAGGTAATGCGCCCGCTCGGGCAAGCGATCGGCCAGCAATGCGCCAAAGGTGTTTTGCACACCGGCATTGCTGATCACGATCGGGGCATCGATTTCGTGACCGTCTGCCATGCGCACACCGCTCACCCGGCCATTTTCCACGCGGATTTCATCGACACAGGCATAGGTGAAGACCTCACCTCCCGCGGCCCGGATAACGGGCAGGATGGTCTCGGCCATCCGTGATGAACCACCGACAGGGTAATACCCACCATGCAGGTAATGCCTGGCGATCAGCGAATGAATGATAAAGCTGGAACGAGCGGGCGGAAGGCCACAGTCACCCCACTGCCCGGTCAGCACAGCGATGAGATCCTGGTTCGAGGTCAGAGTCTCAAGAACGTCTCGTGTTGTCCGGAAAAAATAACCCGGTGCCCGGCGCCGCTGACGCCATCGCATTAGGCGAGCCAGGCCAGCGGGCATAATTTTCGCAAGCGTATGCCAGCGCATCTCGCGCGACACTTCAGCAAGGTATTCAAAGTAGGTGTCTATCGCGCCGGTTTCAGCTGGAAAGGCATCGATCAGCGCCTTGCGATACGCCGTCTTGCCGGCCACCAGGTCGTAGGACTGGGCTCCCAGGAATATTCGGTCAAAATTTTCATCCATGGGTGCCCATTGAAGCTGAGCTTCAGTCACGTAATCGAAAAGCCTCCTGCCCAGGGTCTCGGGATGTCCAACGTCACCGATGTAATGGACGCCTACATCCCATTCGTAGCCGTTACGGTCATAGCTGTGCGTAAAGCCCCCCGCGGTGTAATGCTGCTCCAGCACACAGATTTTCTTGCCCATCTTGGCCAGGCAAGCGGCCGCGGTCAGGCCACCGATGCCTGAGCCCACCACCAGGGCATCGTACGGTCCATCAAGGCGATTTGCGCGGTAACGTCGGCCAATTCGGATGGTGCTGGGTTTCTTGCTCATCGGGGCACCTGTTCTCGCTGCTGACAGCGGGCAGTCTATCGGCCTTCAGACCGAGGCACAATCAGCCCCCATGGGCAATCAAACCGCCAGGGTTCCAACACGCTCCTACCAGCAGTCTTTCAATCAATCTTGCGCTTTGCTGATCTTTGGCGTGGCCAGCGGTGCGAACATCAGCCCCATGGCCTTTGCATCGGGGCGCCGCGGGTCTGCTGCGCCGCGAAATATGCCACCATCAAAGACGATCGACTGCGTACTGCCCATGGTCCGTTCAATGCGGGTTGTGTGCCCCAGCGCCTCCAGACCGGCAATCACTTCCGGACTGAATCCTGGTTCAAGGCCCAATTGGGGCCATTTCCAGCCCTGGTAGATGCGCGGACGGTGCGTAGCTTCGGCAATGTTCATGCCATGATCAATCACGTTCACAAGCACTTGCAGGATGACGTTAATGATGTAGCTGCCGCCTGGTGTACCCGTGACGAGGAAGACCTTGCCCGCCGAATCCTGAACCATGGTCGGCGTCATGGTAGACAGCATTCGCTTTCCGGGCGCAAGGGCATTTGGATGATCCGGCCCATCGTCAAAACTGAAATTGCGCATCTGGTTGTCAAAAAGGATGCCGGTACCCTCGGCAACCCAGCTGCTGCCGAAGGAATGTCCGAGTGTATAGGTGTTAGACACTGCATTGCCCGCAGCATCCATGACGGAAAGATGGGTAGTGTCCCGGCTTTCCGACTTACCCAGCGGCCAGGGTCGAATGACCTCGACATCTGCGGCCTGGGACATGCTGATTGTACTTGCCATGGATTCCCCCACGGCAGGACTGATGAACGCCTGGACGGGCACATCAATAAAATCAGGATCACCCAGCCAATTGCGTCGATTCGCCGCGGCTCTTTTCATTACTTCAGCCAGCAGGTGAAGGCTCTGCACCGAGCCGGCGCCCATTGCTGCAACATCGTAATGGCTCAGCATATTCAGCATCTGCAGCAGCGTCACTCCGCCAGCACTGACTGGCGGCATGGAAACCACCCGATAACCCCGGTAGTTCGTGGCCACCACGGCACGCTCACGGACCCGGTATGCGGCCAGATCGTCGAGCCCGATCAGCCCGCCTCCCGCAGCAATGGCGCCGGTGATTTTTTTCGCCAACTCACCCCGGTAGAACGCGTCCGCCCCGCCCGACATGATCTGGTCAATGGACCCTGCCAGGTCTGCCTGTATCAGTCGGTCACCCGCCCGCCAGGGTTGCCCGTCGGGGCGCAGAAAAACGGCCGCACTGGAATTGAACTGGCCCATGGTCTTCGCGCCTTCAGACAAAGCAAAGGCCAGGTCGTGAGAGACCACGATACCTTCACCCGCCAGTTTCTTTGCGGGCTCGAGAAGCTGACTCCAGGGCAATTGTCCCCAGCGCTTCCAGGCCTCATACATACCCGCCACGGTGCCCGGAACAGCAGCGGCCTTGGCGCCATGGGTCATCGAGCGGCGATCAATTTTGCCGTCATCGCCCACAAATTGTGCCGGATCTGCCCGAAGCGGCGCCATCGAGCGATAATCCAGCGCCACCGTTTCGCCCCGCTCTGCCATATGCACCAACATGAAGCCGCTGCCGGCCAGGTTACCCGCACGGGGCAGGGTCACGGCAAGGGCAAAACTCATGGCCACCGCAGCATCAATCGCGTTGCCCCCCACCCGGAGGATTTCGTGCCCCACAGACGTGGCCTGCGCATTCTGGGAGACCACCATGCCGTGCAGACCCATCTCCGGATGGTGCAGCGAGTCGTAACGAATAATGGCCTGTCGAACCGTGGGTTGTCCCTGTGCGGACAGGGAAAGGGACAGGATCGCCAATAACAGCCATCGGGTGTTTCGAAGCTTTTTAATGGCTCTGCTCATGGCTGTGACGCCGGAGCGTATGACGCAGATCGAAGGATTCGCCCGGGACGAGCGCCGGTCATTCGCTCGCTCAGCAATACCGCTTCACCCGCAACGAAAACATGTCTCACTCCCTCGGCATAGCGGTGAGGATCGGCAAATGTGGCGCGGTCAGTAATCGTGTCGGGGTCGAACACCACAAGGTCAGCAACCGCATCGGGGACCATTCTCCCGCGCCGCGCCAAACCAATGCGATCAGCTGGCATGCCCGTCATCTTGTACAGTGCCGAGTGCAAAGGCAATGTCCTCAGCTCACGAACATAGTGTCCCAGCACTCGGGAAAAAGTACCGTAATTACGGGGGTGGGGATGGCCGTTGCCTGGAATCTCGATGCCCCCATCGGCGGCGATCATGGTTCCCGCGTGGCGCATGATGGTCTCGACATCTTCCTCATGCATGGCATGATAAACCGCTTGACAGCCGCCCGCCCCGACCAGCTCCATGATCAACTCAGCGGCATTCTCAATATTGACCTCCCTGCCCTGCTGCTCAAGAACCTGGGAAAGATTGAGTCCATCCAGTGCGTGGTTCCACGCACACCAGCTCAGCTGTACGTTTGCCGGGTCGTTGCGCCCTCGAACCTCGGTAAGCTGAAAGATCAGGAACTCGCGAATTTTTTGCCGTAACTCCGGGTCTGCGAGCCGTTCTCGCAACCGTTCATCACCACCGTCTCGGCTCCAGCGCGGGAACTGTACCGTCAGGCCAGTATGACCCGCCGTGTAGGGGTATTGGTCCAGGGTGATGTCCAGTCCCCGCTTCAGTGCCGAATCAACCATTTCGAGCATATCCATCGAGCGACCCTGCATGGCAGTGCCCATGGCTTTCGCATGCGTAATCTGCGCGGGTAACTGGGCGCGCTCGGCAATCAGGATTAACTCTTCCACGCTGTCGAGGACTTCCAGCGCCTCGTTGCGTATGTGGCTGATGTAGATGCCACCATGGCGACCAGCCACACGCGCAAGCGCAATGAGCTCATCGGTTCCGGCAAATTTACCCGGGGTGTAAACCAGACCGCTGGATAGCCCGAATGCGCCCTGCCTCATCGCCTGATCGACCAGCCGTTGCATGGCTGCAAGCTCCAGGTCAGTTGGCGCCCGATCGTCAAGGCCAATGATCCTCTTGCGCACCGCGCCGTGACCGACAAAACTGCCGAAGTTGATGGCCGCGCCCTGCCTGCCGATCTTCTCGAAAGAAGACTCAATCGGCAGATCCGACCAGCCATCCGGACCACCAATCACCGTGGTCACGCCCTGGCGAACCTGATTCTCGGCATCGGGCCACAGGTACAGGCCACTGCGTTCCGGGTCTTCTCGCACTGCGTGGGAATGCAAGTCAATGAATCCCGGCGCGATCACCAGCCCGGTCACGTCCAAGACTTGCGCCGCTGTGATGTGTTCCCCGTCACCGACACCGGCAATGAGATCGTCCCGCAGCCAAACGTCCTCCCGGCGCAGCTCCTCGTTCAATCCGGAGTGAACCCATCCTCCTCGCAGCAACACCGTCGCTGACACCTCATCGGCAAAACACTGGACAGTCCCGACCAGGCTAACAATCATCAGACCTGACCGGATGCAGCGCTTGAACCTTGGGAGACGGGCGCGATGAATCATTCTAGGTTTCCTGCCGTGACAAAAGACAAGGGGAGCCGCAGCTCCCCTGTCCTGGTCAGTCACGAGGTATCATCAGTCAAACTGGAAGCGCAGATCAAGGTAGTAGTAACGCCCGAAGTCACGATGCGCATCCGCAAAGAACGAGAAGTAGCGGTCCGCAAGGGGTGCGCGTTCGTTCGTGAAGTTGTTGACGCCCAGGCGGACTCGTGAACTGCTGCTCCACAGGTCAAAGTTGTAATCTGCGCTGATGTTATAGGTCGTCATCGAGGGGATCACGTACTTGGTGCCGTCACCGAGCGTCAGGGAGCTCTGGTAGAAGCTGCCCAGCTTGTAGCCGGAAAGGCGTGCTGCCCAGTTGTTGCTTCTCCAAGAGAATGAGGCAGTATGTTTCTCGTCCTGGTTGCCGTCCATACCCATCAGGTCATCAAATCCAGAGACCGGAATGTTGGGTGGGATCACTCCACTTTCTGATGCCGCTAGAAGTTCCAGGGCAAGTCCGCCGGGGTCCTGCTTGTAGGTCTCGTAGAAGGTGCCGTTATAGCTGAAGCTGAAGTCGCCGATGCCGGTGCTGAAATCCCAGTAAACACCGATGTCATAGCCTTCAACCGTTCGCGTATCGAGGTTTGCGTACTGATCGTCAATGAAAATGACGTCCCCGGCAGGACAAATGCCTGCCGCCGTATAGGCTGCGATCTGGTCGTCATCCGGATCAGCGCGAACGACGGCGGGATTGAACACCTGGCCACAATTACCCAGCCCGGCTTCGATCCGCAGCAGAAGATCGTAGATGGTGTGATTCTCTTCGCCAAATAAACCGATGGTGTCTTCCTTCTCGATCGACCAGAAATCCAGCGATACGGTCAGGCCGTCGGTAATGTCCCACACCGCGCCAATCGAGGTGTTGGTGGACTCTTCAGGATCGAGGTTTTCCGCACCCTCAGCCCGCCGCTGCATGGCATAACGGCAATCCAGGCTGTCCTCATTGGGGTCGGCGAAAAAGCAGGTGTAATCATTGCGGGTATTGTTCCGAACCACCAATCCCTCGAACTGCGTGACGAGGTTGGGCGCTCGGAATGCTTGCGACCAGGAACCCCGGATCAACAGTGGATCGATGGGGCGCCAGCCAAAAGCGAGTTTGCCCACCGTGGTGCTCTTGGTATCTGAGAAATTCTCATAGCGCACGGCAGCCTGGACATCGAGGTTGTCAAGC
>CAXQNK010000075.1:0-30156 GCA_964225175.1 Candidatus Nitrosopumilus sp.
TACACGCGTGGCAATTAACATCACGTGACGCAGCCCGC
Organism: Candidatus Nitrosopumilus sp.; assembly: GCA_964225175.1. GTDB lineage: Bacteria > Pseudomonadota > Gammaproteobacteria > Xanthomonadales > SZUA-36 > WTJD01. The sequence goes on from CAXQNK010000075.1 coordinate 39, forward strand.
ATCAAAAATAGATGAGGATTTTTTCTAAGACGGGAAAATGTTCGACGGCTCATCCATCGCAGGCTGGAAAGACATTAATGAATCCGACATGGTGCTTATGCCCGACCCTGACGCCGTTTTCATGGATCCATTCACGGAGCAGAAGACGCTGGTGGTTCGTTGTGACGTTCTGGAGCCAGACACCCTGGAAGGCTACACACGCTGTCCTCGTTCCCTGGCCAAGAGGGCGGAGGCCTACCTTAAGACCAGCGGCCTTGCCGACACCGCGTTTTTCGGTCCGGAGCCGGAATTTTTTGTTTTTGACGATGTGCGTTTTGGCAATGAGGTGTCTGGTGCGTACTACCACATCGATTCCGAAGAGGCGGCCTGGAACACCGGCACCGAGTTTGAGGGCGGCAACCTCGGCCACCGCACACGGGTCAAGGGCGGCTACTTCCCGGTGCCCCCAGTGGACTCGCTGCATGACCTGCGTGCCGATATCTGCGATGTGCTCACCGGTATGGGCATAGACGTGGAAGTTCACCATCACGAGGTGGGCACCGCTGGGCAATGCGAAATCGGGACGCGGTTTGATACGTTGACCCGAAAGGCTGACCAGTTGCTCATGTTTAAATATGCCGTGCACAACGTGGCCCACAGGGCCGGCAGGACAGCCACCTTCATGCCCAAGCCCCTGGTCGGAGATAACGGCTCTGGCATGCATGTTCACCAGTCACTGTCTCTGGGCGGGCACAATCTTTTCTCGGGAGAGGAGTATGGTGGCTTGTCCACGACTGCGCTGCACTACATCGGTGGTATTTTCAAGCACGCTCGCGCGATCAACGCCTTTGCGAACTCCACGACCAATAGCTACAAACGGCTGGTCCCCGGCTTTGAAGCGCCGGTCATGCTGGCCTACTCGGCTCGCAACCGCTCCGCCTCCTGCCGAATCCCGCACGTGCCCTCACCCAAGGCGCGCCGCATCGAGATCCGTTTTGGTGATCCCGCCGGCAACGCCTATCTGATGTTCGCTGCCATGTTGATGGCGGGGCTCGATGGCATCGTCAACAAAATCAGCCCCGGAGCGCCCCTGGACAAGGATTTATACGACTTGCCACCCGAGGAGGAAGCGGGCATCCCAACGGTATGCCACAGCCTGGATCAGGCCCTGGAAGCACTGGATTCTGATCGGGAGTTCCTGAAGGCTGGCGGGGTGTTCAGCGATGATCTCATCGATGGTTACTTGGCGCTCAAAATGGACGAGGTCACACGCTTCAGAATGTCGACGCATCCCGTCGAATTCGACATGTACTATTCTATCTAGACGCCCTGCCGCGCTTTAATGCAAGGCAGGCCCAAGGACACCGGCCGGGATCGTCCGGCCGGTGAAAAAAGGAGTTTTGCCAATGATTGAACGAGCCAGCGGCCTTCTGCACGTCGGCCTCCTCATCTGCCTGAGTTGCTTCGCACTGAGCGGCTTTGCGCAGGTTTATAAAACCGTCGACGAGGATGGCAATGTGGTTTACACCGACCAAGCCCCGGAACCTGATGCAGAACCAATGAAACTTCCTGAGCTGAGCGTGGTGTCAACAGTGGAGCGGCCCTCGGTGGAGCAGCAGGACGATACGGAAGAGGGTGTCGAGGAAGTGACTGATATCCGCGAGTTGCGCGAAGGGTATCGCGATTTCCGCATTACCAGCCCGACCCAGGAGGAGACCATACAAGGCACAGCCAATAGCCTTCTGGTGACGTGGGACGCTCAGTATCGGCTGCAACCGGGTATGTCGGTGGTCGTATCCGTGGATGGAAATCGTCAGCCAGCCACGGCCAGTTACAGCATTACGGTCGAGCAGATTGACCGGGGAGAGCACACGGTGTCTGCACAGCTGTTTGACGCTCGAAACCGAGTCATTGCAGAGGCTTCACCGGTTGTCTTTTTCATGCGCCAGGGCACTGTCAGTCAGCCTCGGCGGGGTCCAAGATAGCGCGTGCATCGATGCTGGAATTACTGGACACGGCAGTCATTCGGCTTGATGCAGGGCGTTGTATCGTCAGCTTGAACCAGGCTGCGGAAAACTGCCTTGGCAACAGCCGGCAGCATGTCATGGGCGCTTGCCTGCCGGATGCCACTCCGCTGCCCGAGGACATGCTGAGGGCGCTGCGCGGGGTAGACATCGACTCGGGGCCCCGGCATCTGAGAGATTGCGAGCTTCCCGGTGGTGTATACGAATGCATGATTCAGCCCCTGCAGGACGGCGGTTTCCTCCTCGAACTGCATGACATGCAGATGGAGCGGCAGGTCAGCCAGATACAGCAGCGGGAAATCCAGACCGGCATGCTGGATCTGTTGCGACGCAATCTCGGGCATGAATTGCGAAATCCGCTGGGTGGAATCCGAGGCGCAGCGCAAATGCTTGGGGAAGAACTTGTCGACGAGGAGCAGGTTCTCCTCGCCAACCTGATCATGCGCGAAGTCGACCGAATAGAAGAATTGATTCGCCGTTTTGGCCGCCCGCGGCTGACTCGAAGCAAAGCCGATATACACCAAGTGCTGGATGAGGCCATCGACGTGCTGCTGGCAGAATCCAGGGGCAAGTTCGAGGTCCAGAGGGACTACGACCCCAGTATTCCACTCTTGCCGGGTGACGCCTCAGCGCTTCGCCAGGTGTCGCTGAACTTGCTGAGAAATGCCCAGCAGGCCGGAGCCCGGCACCTGAAGATGAAGACACGAATTGAGCACGGCTCGGCGTTGATGCAGCCAGGGCAGAGCACCCTTGCGCGCGTGGATATTGAGGACGACGGAGAGGGCGTGCCGGAGGATCTGCGGGCGTTCCTGTTTCTGCCGCTGGTGACGAGTCGTCGCGATGGAACGGGGTTGGGCTTGGCGCTGGCGCAACAGATTGCAGCGGCGCACGGAGGGCTGTTGTCTTTCGAGCCGCTGGCCATGGGCAGTCGGTTCAGCCTGCGTCTGCCCCTGAATGAATTGGCCAATGAGTCCGCGAGGCCTGTGAATGACTAACCCCCGAAAAGTCTGGGTGGTCGATGACGACCAGGCCATTCGCTTCGTTTTAGAGCGCGCACTGAAAAAAGCGGAATACCGTGTTCGGGGCTTCGGCACCGTGGCGGAAATTTCCGTAGCCCTCGAGCGGGGGCATCCCGACGTGATTGTGACCGACATCCATTTGCCGGACGCTGATGGGCTCAGTGTGCTTAATCGCCTCGACACCCTGGGAAAAGAAATCCCGGTGATTGCGATTACCGGTTATTCGGATCTCGACCAGGCGGTATCCGCGTTTCAGAAAGGTGTATTCGAGTACATTGCCAAGCCCTTTGATCTTGAGCAAGTCATCACCGTCGTTGATCGTGCCATTGCCAGCACGCAACCGAATACCCCCCGTCACGAGGAATTTTCGGGCAGCCGGCTGATTGGCGATTCGCCTGCCATGCAGGAGGTTTTTCGAACCATAGGTCGATTGTCACGATCGGCGATCAGCGTCCTGATTACCGGCGAAACGGGCACGGGCAAGGAGGTGGTCGCCCGCGCTTTGCATGAGCACAGTCCCAAGGCGCAAGGTCCCTTCGTTGCTATCAACACAGCGGCCATTCCCTCAGAACTTCTTGAGTCAGAATTGTTCGGTCATGAACGCGGCGCTTTCACCGGAGCACATGCCCGCCGGGCGGGACGCTTCGAGGAGGCTTCCGGCGGCACCCTGTTCCTTGATGAAATTGGAGACATGCCGCTCACGTTGCAGACCCGTTTGTTGCGTGTTTTGGCGGAAGGCGATTTTTACCGGGTCGGGGGCAGGGACTTGTTGAACGCAGACGTGAGGGTGATCGCGGCTACACACCAGGACCTTGAAGGCAAAATTGATGCCGGTCTGTTCAGGGAGGATCTTTACCATCGACTGAATGTCATCAACATTGCCCTACCGCCGCTGCGAGAGCGACGGGACGACATTCCGCTTTTGGCGCGCTATTTCCTGCGCCTTGCCGCGAGGGACATGGGGCTCGAGGAAAAGGATTTTCGCCCGGAAACCTATGAAGTGCTGTCGGGATTGCGCTGGCCGGGCAACATTCGCCAGCTGCAAAACCTCTGTCAGCAGATGTGTGTCATGGCCCCCGGCGAGCGAATATTCCCGGAAGACCTGCCCCGGGACCTGACGCAACCGGTCAACGGTGAGCTTTCCGACGGCTGGTCGGAGCAACTCAGGGAATGGGTTCGGGGCGGACTCCAGGCCGGCCGGCCTGACCTGATGACGGAGGCCCGCGAGGCACTCGAAAAGGTAGCGCTGGACTGTGCGCTTGAATTCACGAATGGCAAGCGTATCGAGGCGGCTCGCTTGCTGGGTGTGGGCAGAAATACCCTGACCCGGAAACTCAAGGAACTGGGCGTTTCTTCCGATACCGCTTAAGTTTCAGGCGTTGCGGGTGGGACCTGCAGCCAGAATGTGACCGGACCGTCATTGACCAACTGCACCCTCATGTGCGCGCCAAATTCTCCGGTCGCGCAGGCGCCCAATTGCTGCCGGGCTTTTTGCACCAGGTAATCGAACATCTGCCTGCCGTACTCCGGGGCTGCGGCGCTAGTGAAACTCGCCCGGTTACCCTTGTTGGTGTTGGCGGCCAGGGTGAACTGCGACACCAACAGCAGTTCACCATCAACCTGGCGTAGGTTGAGATTCATTTTGCCTGCCTTATCATCAAACAGGCGGTATGCCAGAATTCTCTCCAGCAATCGGTCTGCCTGGGGCTGTTCATCATGCCGCTCGACGCCTATCAGTCCCAGAATTCCCCGGCCAATTGCACCGATGACACGGGGATGGCCAACAGGGTCGTTAACAATCACGCTGGCTTCCGATACTCTTTGCAATAATGCGATCATTGCGTTCATCCTGGCGGACCTGACACGGGAGCATGTTAGCAGTCCACCCGGCGCACGAGGAGCCTCATGAAACTGAAACTATTGCAATGGCTCGCCCGCGCACTGGGCTATCTGCCGGTCAGCTGGGCCGAAGCGCTGAGTCGGCCATTGGGCTGGATGGCCTGGAAAAGCGCCAAGACCCGCCGTAACAGCACGCGCAAAAACCTTGAAGCCTGCTATCCGGACGCCTCCAGGTCGATGCGAGAGCGGCTGGGGCAGGAGAGCATGCGGCACCTGGTCATGACGGTGCTGGAATCCGGTGTGTGCTGGTCAGGTAGTCCGAAACGAATACAGCGGATGTTTCTGGAGCCCGAAGGGATGGACTTGATTCCCGAGTTGCTTGCTGAGCGCCGGGGCCTGCTCGCCTTGGTGCCCCATTTCGGAAACTGGGAATTATTGAATCTCTGGGTCCAACTGCAGCACGACCTCATGGCGCTGTACAAACCTGGCAGCAGTCCGGAACTCGAGGATGCGATGCTTCGGAACCGGAGCCGTTTCGGGTCCGTTCTCGTTCCTGCGAATTCGAGAGGTGTTCGGCAGATGATTTCTGGCGTCCGAGCCGGACGGTTGGTTGCTATTTTACCGGACCAGGATCCAGGTCACGGCCAGGGCCGGTTCGCTCCGTTCTTCGGCGTGCCTGCGTTAACCGCCACTTTGGCCATTCGCCTGATCCAGAGAACGGATTGTGCGGTGATGTTCTGCGCGTGTCGACGTGCCGGCCGGGGGCGTTACCAGGCTCATTTTTTTGCGGCGGAAGGTGATATCCATGCTGATGATGTTGATGTCGCGCTGGCTGCTTTGAACCGGGGCGTGGAGAAAGTCATAGCGTTGGACCCGGCGCAGTATCTGTGGGCTTACAAGCGCTTCAAGTCGCGCCCCGACAAGGCAGCACCGTTTTATTGAGGATCAATCTCGCCAAAATATCGGGGTGAGCAGCACCAGCAGCGTGTAAATCTCCAGGCGGCCTGCAAGCATCGCAAACCCCAGAATCAGTTTGGCCGTGGAGCTCAGGTCCGAATAGTTGGCGCCCACCCCGGATAAACCCGGGCCTAGGTTGGTGATGCTTGCGGCGGCGGCTGAAAAGGCCGTTACCGAATCGATGCCCGTGGCATTGAGCAAAACGGTAACCAACACGAAAGTGGCGATATAGAGAAAGAAAAAGCCCCAGATGGCATTCATAACGGAGTTCGATGCTGTTTGATCACCAATCTTGACCTGCGCCACGGCATGAGGGTGGATGAGGCGCCGGATCTCAAGTGCGGACTGCCGATAAAGCAGTATTACGCGAATCACTTTCATGCCGCCAGCCGTGCTGCCCGCGCAGCCGCCAATGAAGGCCACACACATCATCATGATGGGAACGAATCCCGTCCAGAGGTGGAATTGAGTGGATGTGAATCCTGTGGTGGTCATGGCGGAAACCACCTGGAATCCGCCAAAGCGGAATGCGTCAGTCAGCGACTCGTAAGTGCCGCTGAAAAACAGGGATGCGGTTGTCAGAATCACCAGCCCGGTGAGCAGGCCCGCATACACCCGCAGCTCTGGGTCCGCAAAGTAGGATTGCATGCTGCCACGACGCCAGGCGGTGAAGTGCAGGGCGAAGTTGACCCCTGCGATGACCATGAACAGGGCGGCCACCATTTCAATGGTCGGGTTGTCGAAATACGCCAGGTTGGCATCGTGGGTGGAAAACCCACCACTGGCCACGGTGCTGAACGCATGACTGATCGCGTCGAACAGCGTCATGCCGGCAAGCCAGTAGGCAAGCCCGCAGGTCAGCGTGATGCCGACGTAGATCATCCACAGAGCCTTGGCGGTTTCCGTGATGCGTGGAGTCAGCTTGGCATCCTTGATGGGCCCGGGCATTTCCGCGCGATACAGTTGCATTCCTCCAATGCGCAGGATCGGCAGAATGGCGACGGCCAACACGATAATGCCCATGCCGCCAAGCCACTGTAACTGCTGCCGATAAAACAGAATCCCGCGGGGCAGCGCCTCGATATTGGTAATGATGGTGGCTCCAGTCGTAGTCAATCCGGATAACGACTCGAACAGCGCATCGATATATGACAGTTGCGGGGATTCAAGCAGCAGGAAGGGCAGTGCGCCGACCAGCGCAAGTGCGACCCAGCAGCCGACAACAATCAGAAACCCGTCATGTAATCGCAACTCGCGCCGCACATGGCGCACAGGGATGAATATCAGCAGGCCCGTGGCAAAAAGGATACCGGCGCTGGTGAAAAAGAGTGACATTGTGCCGTCGTTGTAAATCCAGGAGACCAGAGCCGGTGGCGCCATCATCAGGCTGGAGGAGGCGATCAGGAAGCCGAGAATTCTCTGGATGGCGGACAGGCGCATGGTCAGACAAAAGTGGCGCTGACCTGAAAAAGTCGCTCGATTTCGGGGATTTGCGCCTTATCGGGAACGAACAGCAGAACATGATCATGCTCATTAATCATGGTGTCGTGATGGGCGATGATGACGTCATCCTGCCTGACAATCGCGCCGATGGTTGTACCCCTGGGAAGCTCCAGCTCCTCGACGGTACGCCCCACCACCCCCGAGCTGAACCGGTCTCCGAGCGCGACAGCCTCGATCGCCTCCGCGACACCGCGCCTGAGCGAATGTACCTGGGCCATGGAACCGCGCCGGATGTGTTTGAGCAAGGCGCCGATGGTGATGAGTTCGGGAGATACCGCAATGTCAATGGAGCCAGATTCCACGAGGTCTGCGTAGGAGGGGCGATTCACAATGGCGATGACTTTCTTTGCGCCGAGACGTTTGGCCAGCAGTGCGGACAGGATGTTGGCTTCATCGTCGTTGGTTAGCATGCAGTAAACGTCACAGGTGTCGATGGCCTCTTCATGCAGAAGTTGCTCATCCATGCAGTCACCAACCAGCACGATGGCCTTTTCCAAATCGCCTGCAATCAGCTCGGCCCGTTGTGGGTCCCGCTCGATGACTTTTACATGATGGTCGCGCTCCAGGCGTCGGGCGAGGTTGCTGCCGATATGCCCGCCGCCGGCGAGGATGATCCGGTGGATGGGATTATCCAGTGGTCTCATTTCCTGCATCATGGCCCGGATGTCCCGCCGAGCGGCGAGAAAAAAGACCATGTCATTCTCCTCGATGATGGTATCGCCATCCGGTACGACCAGTTCGCCATCTCGATAAATGGCCGAAATCCTGGCATCACTCCCCCGAGGCATGTGCTGTTTGAGCTTGTAGATTTTCTGGCCTACCAGGCGACCACCGATGTCTGCCCTTGCCGCCACCAGTTGGGCGCGTCCATCGGCGAAATCGAAAACCTGCAAGGCGCTTGGGTACTCGATCAGGCGGGAGATATGTTGCGTGATGAGCTGCTCCGGACTGATCAGAACGTCTATCGGAGAATGCTCGCGCGCAAACAGGATCGGGTGATCCGTGTACTCGGAGGAGCGGACCCGGGCGATGCGCATGGGTGTGTTGTACAAGGTGTAGGCCACCTGGCATGCGGCCATGTTCACCTCATCGCTGTTGGTGACGGCAATCACCAGGTCGGCATCTTCGATCCCTGCGCGCTGGAGAATTTTCGGATAGGCCGCAAACCCCTGCACCGTTCTGATGTCCAGTTGATTAGCCAATTCCTGCAGTCTGATGGGGTCCGTGTCGACAATTGAGATGTCGTTGTCCTCGTGGGAGAGGCTGCGCGCAACGGTTGAGCCGACTTGCCCAGCGCCGAGAATAACAATTTTCATGACGTGCTCCCGCTGCGTCCGACGGTTTTAGGGTCAATGCCAAGAGCCCGTAATTTCCGATAAAGGTGGGTGCGTTCCATGCCGACTGCCTCCGCCAGTTTACCCACGCTGCCGCCGGTTTTTCGCAGTTGATACTTGAGATATTGGCGCTCGAAAGCCTCTCTTGCCTCACGGAGGGGTTGATCGAAATCAACCAACTGTTCAGCGGGGGTGGCGGCTTTCTGCAGTATCCCATCGCGCAGGGCATGATCCACCTCTTGTCCAGAAACTTCGCCGCTGCCGCCGAGTATTAACAGCCGTTGAACCATATTCCTGAGTTCTCGAACATTTCCCGGCCAGGAGTGGTTGCGCAGGCGGTTCAGGGCGGCCATCGAGAATTCCCGGTAGGGCAAATCCTCGTGATTGGGGAACCATTCCGCATAGAAACGAATCAGGTCCGGAATGTCCTCCGCGCGATCGCGCAGGGCGGGCACCGACAAGGGCAGGACATTCACGCGGAACCAGAGCGTCTCCAGCAGGTGACCCTGCTGAACCTGCTGTTCAAGATCGGGCCCCGTGGTCACGATGATGCGCAGATCGAGGTTCTGAGCGGTCACGCCGCCCTCGGGTGTGAACTGGCCGGTTTCAAGCACGTTATTCAGCATGTGTTGGACGTCGGTTTCGAGAGCTGGTAGATCGGCGATCAGCAGTGACCCACCCCGAGCGCGCTCCAGCAGGCCGGGCACCGAGTCATTGCCGTGATGCATTCCGAGCAGGTAGCTGCTGGCTTTCGCACCCTTGGCCTGGCAGTGATCCAGGACCATCAGCGGACCTGGCTGATCGCTGAGGCGATGAATATAGGCCGCGAGTGCTTCGCGTCCGCTGCCGGTTTCTCCGGAAATCGCGATGGATGAATCGTGCTGTGCGGCCTGTTGTGCGCGCTGCCGAAGCAATTGCATCTCCGGGCTGTTCCCAAGGGGCTCTTCAGCAGGTGCTGGCTCGGCCGCTCTTGGTGGAGCCGATGCAAGCAGTTCTCCGGACTCAAGACCCTTGCGGACAACGGCCAGCAGCTTGGCCAGGGAGATGGGTTTCTGGATAAAGTCATAGGCACCGAGGCGGGTAGCTTCCACCGCTGTTTCGACGGTGCCGTGGCCCGACATGACTAACACAGGGCAGTTGGTCTTGCCATTCGATGACCATTCCCTCAGCAGCGTGATGCCATCGACGTCGGGCATCCAGATGTCTAGCAGCACCAGATCAGGTGCGTCTCTCAAATAGGCGGATCGAGCAGTCTCGCCGTTCTCGGCGCAAGACACGCGATAACCTTCGTCCTCGAGTATTTCCTTGACCAGGTAACGGATGTCGGGTTCGTCATCGACTACCAGGATGTGCGCTTGCGCCATGTCTGTCCAGCTCCGGTGCGAAAGTCAGTCTATTGCTTTCGCGGCTGTTGTAATTTCGCAACAGAATAACGGATTTGTTCCGTGGTGGATAGTCGTTCTGGGCACTGAAGATGATGAGGATTCATCAGTTTTTTCATCGGCCCGGCTCGCCCGGGCCTACGCTTGACTTGCCTCGGCGAGTGGCAGTCCAATCAGTACATGGGCGCCGCCCGCCGGGGTGTTCTGGATGTGGATATGACCCTGATGTTCTTCAACGATTTTTCTGCAAATGGCAAGCCCAAGACCCGTGCCGTTGGGCTTGCGAGTGAGATAGGGCTCAAACGGTTGCGAGAGGACCTCCGCCGGAAAACCCGGACCGTTATCGATAATTTCGAGTACCAGCTCCCCACGTGCGGGATCCTCACCGGGGCGCGAGCGAATCAGAATGTGGGCGTGTGCATCCGATGGCACGGCCTCGCACGCATTTCGGATGAGGTTGTGCAGGAGTTGTCGAAGTCGCCCGGAATCGGCCAGCAGCCCGTCGGGACCCGGGACGAGATCCAGCTCGAATTGCAATTCCGGATATCCCTGCTCATAGAGGCTGGCGACATCCTTGATGAGCTCATCCAGACGGAGGTCATCCAGCTGCAATTCCGGTTGGCGTGCGTATTCAGAGAACGCATCGACCAGCGTTCTGAGTGCTTCGACCTGGGCGACGATCGTGTCCGTGGCGCGATCGAGCAGCCGGGATTCATCATTGGCCAAAAATGCGCTCAATTTCATGCGCAGCCGTTCCGCAGCCAGTCGAATCGGCGTTAGCGGATTTTTCACCTCGTGAGCCATGCGGCGTGCGATCTCGGACCACGCGGCGTCCCTCTGCGCCTGGGTAAGCAGCGTGACGTCGTCGAAAACAATCACGATCCCGCTGTTTTCGTTCTCCACCGGCGGAAGCGGTGTACCGCGAATCAGGAGAATCTGTAAGCCGCTATTACGGCTCAACTGGATTTCCTGCTGCCATTCCGAAACCTCACCCTGCACCTGAGTGATGATGTGTTCAGAGAAGCGAGCAAGGGTGCTGTCGTCCTTCGAGATATTGGCCACAGGTTGGTTGATGACTTCGCCCTCGGCCAGGTCCAGAATCTGCTTGGCCGCGAGATTGATGCGGACGATTTTCACCGACTGGTCCAGCGTGAGAACGCCTGCGGATAAATCGCCCAATACAGTTTCGAGGTAGTCGCCCTGTGATTTCAGGCGCATCCTCGCCGATTCGGCTGCATCACTTGCTGCCACCAGTGCCTGGGTCATTTCATTGAAGGACTGGGCAAGGAATCCAATTTCATCCCGGCTTGTAACATCCACGCCGTGTCCAAGCTCGCCGGAGGCAACCTGCCGGGTGGCTTTCGCCAGCCGTGAAATGGGTGAGACCATCCGCCGCGCGCTGTCCAGCGCGGCGAGAATGGCGATAAATACGGTGAGCAGCAACACGAGTGAGAGAATCAGGACGAAACTCTGTTTCAGGGAATTCCTCAGGTAGCTGACATTCTGGTAGCGGTAGTATTCCTGCTCGATGTTTTCGGTGAGTTCGATGATGTTACCGGGCAATGGATAAATCGCCTGGACCAGCAGGTCCGGTTGCGCGGGCACGATGGATGCCATCTGCTGAATTACGCGAATTTGCAGGCCACGTCCGGGTGCCGGCTCCGCTGCGGCATACTCACCTCCCTGCTGCGCGCGCATCAGGGCGTAGTCACCCGGGCGGCTGTTGAGGTCCGCGAGGACATTGATGCTTGCCGTTGCGAGCACGTGGCCATTCTGTTCGAGTACCGACAACTCAATAGGGCCCGCGTTGCTGACCTGGCCAAGCAGAGCGCGGCGGAGCAATTCCTCATCGTCATCGAGCCCCTCGATCTCCCGCAGGGTCCTGCGCAACTGGTTCCTGACTTCGAGGGTTCGGGTACCCAGGAATTCCTGGCCAAGGGCAAGTGAATCGGCGAGTGCGGCTTCTACCTGTACGTCAAACCAGCTGTCGACCGTTCGGGTCAGGAAGTAGGTTGAAAACCCATAAACGATCAGAACCGGTGGCAGTGAGAGCGCCAGAAAATTGCGCACCCAGCGAGCGGACAGTCGAGCGCCTGGTTCTTCCGCACGGACTTTTCTGGTCAGACGAAAGATGCGATGGGTAATGATGGCCAGCATGGCGAGCAGTGCCAGGCCAGTGATCGCCACGACCCACATGAAATGGAGCGGGCTTTCATCAACCTGCTCGAGGTCGCTCACTAACAGCAATGCAACTAGGAATGCCATGATGACCAAGGCAATCGGTATGCCGCGATAAAGCAGTCGCCTCAGGCGGTGACTTTCAATGGCCATGAATACCACTCCGATGCGTGCTGCCAGTCAGCGGAAAAAAAAGCCGGTAAGCGCATGGGCGTCGGTAGGGAGGATTTGTCGAGCCGGGTTCGCGCACGCATCTGGTAAGTGCCGGGCTCCAGCTTGCCTGAATTCAAGGTCACCTTTGGATTCGAGATTTCGGACAGCGCATGCCTCAGGCGAGGATAGGTAAAAGCGCGCAGAGTGCCGCTTCGCTCCAGTCTGAAATGCTGGCTCAAGGGAAGATATTGAATTCGAAATGAATCCTGCTGGGCAGCCAACAATGCGCCTTCCGGCGCGCTGCGCAGTTCAAGATCAATCAGCAGGGTCAGCTCAATACCGTGCCGCAGTGCGGTCACCGCCTCCTCACTCAGCTGCAACTGCTGGGAGAGTGTTGCCGAGATCTGGGCTTGATTGAGATTGGCTTGTGCCTCGAGTATCCGAAACCCGAATTCATCTGTTTTCTGGGCACAGCCCACTAGCGCCATTGCCAGGCTAAGCGTGCTTGCTAAGGCGCGCATAATAGAACCCGTCCATATTTTCCACGCCCGGGTGGATTTGGCCATCTGTGGCGTAAGCGGATGGGATTTCCAGCAACTGGGCATCAGGTGATCGGCATAGAAATTGTTCAATTTGTTGGACATTCTCGCATTTGAGTACCGAGCAGGTCGCGTAGACAAGGATACCGCCAGGCTCGAGCAGGGGCCAGAGTGCATTCAGGAGTTCGCCCTGGGTTCTGACCGCGGCCATGACGTGCTCCGGGGTTCGCAACCACTTGATTTCCGGGTGGCGTCGAATGATTCCGGTTGCGCTGCACGGCGCGTCCAGCAGGATGCGATTGAAGGTCTTCCCGTCCCACCATTGATCAGCTTGTCGCGCATCAGCTTCGATGACCGTGCAATCAAGCCGCAGTCGTGAGAGATTGTCCTTGATGAGTTGGATGCGATTCGGGCTGCGATCTAATGCTGTGAGCGCTACACCCGGGGTCCGTTCCAGGATATGACAGGTTTTTCCTCCGGGCGCGGCACATGCATCCAGAACCCTGTGGCCCGGTTCGGCCGCCAAATGGCTTACTGCAAGTTGCGGGGCCAGGTCCTGTATCGACACCAATCCTTCGCTGAAACCCGGCAATTGATCCACCGGCGAGGGTGAGGAGACCTGGATGGCCTCAGGCGCAATAGGCGACAGCGTGCCTTCAAGACCGGCCGAGCGCAGCGAGGCAAGATAATCCTCCGGCTGGGTGAGTTGCTGGTTACATCTGAGCCACATGGGCGCACGCTCGTTATTCGCCTCGATGATGGCAGACCAACGATCCGGCCAGTCCGCTTGCAGTTTTTCCAGCAGCCAGTCGGGATGAGAAAAACGTGCAGTGTGGTTTTCGAGGTCTCGCAGCAGTTTGGATTCCTGACGCTGGAAATTGCGAAGGACCGCGTTGACCAAACCGCCTGCCCAGGCCTTTCCTGTCTGCCGTGTCGCTGCCACCGTCTCGTGTATGGCCGCATGTGCAGGCGTCTGTTCTTTCCACAATTGCAGCAGGCCGATCAGAATCAGGAAATGAATATCGCGGTCGCGGGCTCTGAGTGGCTTGTTCAGCAGCTCACCGGCCAGCCACTCCAGCCCAGTGCGCCAGCGCAGTGTTCCGAAGTAAAGGTTTCGTGAAAAGGCGCGGTCGCGATCACTCAATGTGGTTTCAGGAATGTCATCCGGGTGGGTCGAATCGCTGTCATCGAACAGGGCCACCAGGGCACGAGCCGCTATCAGGCGCGCATTAGTCTCGCTCCTCGGGGTCACGGTGAGCCTATCTCATGGGCGCGAAGAAACTCTGCCACAGGCATTCGTCGACCACCGGCGCGCTGCAGTTCGAGGATTCTCAGGGTGCCTGCTCCACTACAGACATCAATGCCGTGATTGTCAGATTTGATGACCTGGCCGGGCAGGCAATCGAGTGCCGACCCCGGGATGGCTGATGCTTTCCAGATGCGCAGCCGTTCGCCGCCCAATTCGCACCAGCATACCGGCCAGGGATTGAAAGCCCGAATCCGTCGCTCCAGAATCTCAGCGGTTTGCTCAAAATCCAGCTCGGCTTCTGCTTTGGCCAGTTTTGGGGCATAACTGGCCTTGCTGTCGTCTTGTGCTACGGGGTCAGGAAGGTCGCCTGTATTCAGTTGTTCCAGACAGTCGATCAGAGTGTCTGAGCCCAGCTCGGCGAGACGGTCGTGAAGGCTGCCAGCCGTGTCTTCCCGGGAAATCGGTGTCCTCGTGCTGGCGAATACGGGGCCCTCGTCCAGTCCCGAGCTCATGCGCATGATGCACACGCCGGACTCCGGGTCGCCTGCCTCGATGGCGCGTTGAATGGGTGCAGCACCCCTCCATCGTGGCAACAGTGAGGCGTGCACGTTCCAGCAACCCAGTCTCGGCAGTTGCAACACTGTGTCCGGCAGGATCAATCCATAAGCCACAACGATGATCAGGTCGGGTTCCAGGCCCTTCAAGTCGTCCAGGGCGTGCCCCGTTCGCAGGGTCTGGGGTTGAAGCACGGGAATGCCGGCTTCCTGAGCACATTGTTTCACGGGGCTGGGGCTGAGTTTTCGGCCTCGTCCCGATCGCCGGTCGGGTTGCGTAAAAACCGCCACTGGGCTCATGCGTGCGTCGATAAGCCCCCGGAGTGACCGTGCCGCGAACTCCGGCGTGCCCATGAAGACGATGCGCAGTGACTCACCGCAGGGCGGGGATGTCATGCTGCAGTTCAGGCTCTGGATCCTGCGGCCTGTGACGGGCCGCCATTACGGCGCTGCTTGGTCAACTTCTTGCGAACCATTTGGCGTTTCAGGGGGGAGAGGTAATCAACAAATAGCTTGCCCGCAAGGTGATCCATTTCGTGCTGCAGGCAAACGGCATGCATGCCTTCGAGATCCTCCTCGAAGGCATCCCCGCTGGGTTTGCAGGCCTGCACCTTGACCCGATCAGCTCTTTTAACATTGGCGTAAATGCCCGGTACCGAGAGGCAGCCTTCCTCGCAGACCTGGGTGCCGTGTTCTTCGGATATCACCGGATTGACATACACACGAGGATCATCGCGGGAATGACTGACGTCCAGCACCAGAACGCGAATGTGTCTATTGACCTGAGTTGCGGCAAGCCCTATTCCGTTAGCTTCGTACATGGTTTCAAACATGTCATCTACCAGCTGCGACAGTTCACCATCGAACTGTTCGACAGGCTTGGCGAGGGTACGCAGCCGTTTGTCCGGAAATTCTAGTATTTCGAGTCGTGCCATTTAATAATTGTGTCCATTAAACAATTTAGGTGAAGTTTCTCACTGATTTTATTATGATATCGAATGACGAACTTAGTTCGCCACAAATAACTAAAGACCGCATCGGTCCAAATGGCTGGATGCCTTGTGACTCGGGGATAAAGAATGATTAGGAAATTCATTTACCTCATCCTGACGACGATGTTGGTTGGCGCGGCAGCGGCACAGGAGGTGTCCATCCGTTCCGATCACCCGCAAGAATATGTTGTCGTTGAGGGCGATACACTCTGGGATATTTCCTCCCGGTTTCTGGACAAGCCCTGGCAATGGCCTGCAATCTGGCACGCCAATCCCCAGGTCAAAAATCCCCACCTTATATATCCAGGAGATCGGCTTTCGCTGATTTACGAGGATGGCAAGGCACGCTTGTTGGTCAATCGTGGCAAGTCGATCAAGCGATTGTCACCGGAAACCAGGGTGACGTCTCGAAGTGCCGTGAGCAGTATTCCGATGGACGAATTGAGGCCATTTATCAGGAATGCGCGAGTCATCGATCACGAGCAATACGATGAAATGCCCTACGTTGTCGCGAACTACGAGGAACGCATCAATGCAACCCATCGTGACCGGACTTACGTCAGGGCTCTGGACGCAGAAGTCGGCGATAAAGTTGCGATCGTGCGCCTGGGTAACATCTACTACACGATGAGCGGAGAGAAGCGAAGCGGCCGGGACGCGAATGATTGGACAAAATTACCGAGGCCAATGACCGTTCCCACCGGGTTCTGGCGCCCCGTGAATACCTGGGGCAAGAACGTAGATATCATCGGCTACGAAATGGTGGAGGTTGCTCAGGCAGTCGTCGCCAAAACGGGAGATCCGGCCATTCTTGAGATCATCTCTGACGAGGTAGAGATCAAGGAAGGTGATCGGATCATGCCACTGGACGATCACGCGTGGCAGGATCAGTTTGATCCACAGCCGATGGAGTCCATGCCGGAAGGTCTCAAGGTGCTCGCTGTTGAGGGTGGGAATTACGGCGTCGGGCATTTCCAGATGGTTTCAATTTCTGGCGGCAGCAACCAGGGCGTTGAACCCGGACATGTTTTTTCTGCGTTCTCTCCGAGCGCGGAGGTGCGCGACAATGTCAAATATCCGGCAGGTTCCTGGGCCGATATGGGGGCCTGGAGCGGAGACAAAGTCGACTTGCCTGCAGAATATGCTGCACACATCATGGTGATTCGCACGTTTGGTGAAGTCAGTTACGCGATGGTCATGCAAGGTGATCGCCTGGTCTCCGAATTCGATATCCTGAGGCACGCTGACGAGACACTCTGACGCCCGATCGAAAGACGAAGGACTCGGGGGTGCGTGATCGCACCCCCTTTTTTATATGACATTGAAAAATGATGCTCAAATCAGGGATTGGTTGACGTTGGTGCGCGCGCCGCAATTGCGCAGCGCTGAATTGTCCGATCTTTTGCTTGAATTCGGGTCTCCAGAAAATCTTTTGAAGGAAATCCGCACGGGAGCGAGGCGGTTTGGCCTGTCCGCCCCGACCGTGGCCGCGTTGCAGTCTCCCGATGAGGACGCCCTGGATGCCGATATGGCATGGCTTTCCGACTCAGGCAGTCGGCAGCTTGTTGCGATCACCGATGCAGATTATCCAGCCCTGTTACGCAAGATCCCCTCGCCGCCGGCCGCGCTGTTCACGGAGGGTGATGTGGAGCAACTGTGGTCGCCCCAAATCGCGGTTGTTGGCAGTAGAAATCCGACTGTGGATGGCGTTGCGAATGCGCGATCGTTCACTCTCGAACTGGTGCGCAGAGGATTTTCCATCACCAGTGGACTCGCCCGCGGTATCGATGGCGCCGCCCATGCGGCAGCGCTGGACGCAGGTGGCCTGACCATCGCAGTGGCTGGAACCGGCCTTGACCGGGTCTACCCCGCCAGCAATCTGGAACTGGCAAGCGAAATTGCGCTTAACGGCGTTCTCGTGAGTGAATTTCCGCCAGGAACGCCGGCACGTCGGTCGCATTTTCCTGCTCGGAACCGAATCATCTCGGGATTGTCCCTGGGTGTGCTGGTCATTGAGGCGGGCCTGAACAGTGGCTCTCTGATCACTGCTCGGTTGGCGGCAGAGCAAGGTCGGGAAGTATTTGCCTTGCCCGGGTCCATCCACAGTCCGCTCGCACGGGGCTGTCATCGACTGATCAAGCAAGGTGCGCGACTGGTTGAAAATTGCGACGATCTCGTGGAAGTGCTGGGCGCTATGGCCACGGAACTGGCTGATGAAATCAAGGCTCGGCTGGCCGCGGACTCTGGGGAAACATTGCCTGAGTCCATGCCGGCAGAACAATGTGACCTGGGTGCCCAGTGGCAGTCCGATCCCGAGTATGCTCAGCTTTGGGCGGCGCTGAGCCATGACCCTTGCCCGATAGACCTGCTGGTGGAGCGGACGGGTCTTTCCGCACAAGTCGTTTCGTCCATGGTGCTGATGCTCGAGCTCCGTGGCTGGGTCAGCGCCCATCCCGGCGGCGCGTACTGCAAATCACCTGGCGCACCAGAGAATCTGGGCCCGTCATTGAAATAAATTGATTCGACCTCAGTTCTTCTTGACCACTCGGCCGGGCTTGACGGCGGATGATTTGACGCACCCGTCGGTTTAATCCATTCTGGTGGTAGAAGCTTGTCTGAACTGCAAGGTCATTGATGAGCCTGATGGGTCGACAGTTCCAATGCTGAAGAGAACCGTATTCATGAAAGAAAATGTGCTCGATGTCCTGATGTTCCTTTTCGAGAACTATTTTTATGACGACTCGGAGCAGGAGCCGGACCGGGAAGTGATGGAGGAGAACCTTCATCAGGCCGGCTTCACAAACGTCGAGATCGAGAAGGCATTCAGCTGGCTGGACGAGTTGGCTAATCATCGGACGCAACCCGAATTGCCTTTGCAGGCCGACCATCCCATCCGTGTCTATGTTGATGAGGAGATGGATCGTCTGGATACTGAATGCAGGGATTTCATGCTCTACCTCGAAAATGTCGGAATCCTCGATGCCCAGAGACGTGAGGTGGTTTTGGATCGATTGCTGGCTCTTGAGTCCGATGACATTACGCTCGATGACGTCAAGTGGGTCGTGCTCATGGTGCTGTTCAGTCAGCCCGGTCAAGAAGCCAATTACGCCTGGATGGAAGACCTGATGTTTGACAGCGAACAGGAATATCGGCACTAATAGAGAAGGTGCGTTAACGTCGCACGGTCCGAGTCGGGCCATCAAATCCGAACAGTTTCATTGATCCATGCGCCGGAAAGCTTGGTGCGCATGAACAAATACAAGGGAGAGACGGAGTTCCTATGGCCAGGAATTTGCTCATCGTGGAATCGCCGGCCAAGGCAAAAACCATTAATCGCTACCTCGGCGATGAATTTCGCGTGCTTGCTTCATATGGTCACATCAGGGATCTGCCCTCGAAAGACGGTGCGGTGGACACTGAACACGACTTCAAGATGCAATATGAACTGAGCGATGGCAGTCGCAAGTACGTGGATCAGATCGTCAAGGCCGCACGAAAGGCGGAATCCGTTTATCTTGCAACGGACCTTGATCGAGAAGGTGAGGCCATCTCCTGGCACATCTACGAAATTCTGCGCGAGAAGGGAATAACCGATGACCGCGCGTTTTACCGGGTAGAGTTCTCGGAAATCACTCCTCGGGCAATCGAGGCGGCGGTCAGTGAGCCCAGGGACCTCTCCATGGACCTTGTGAACGCTCAGCAGGCACGTCGAGCGCTCGATCACCTCGTGGGCTTCAATCTTTCGCCTTTGTTGTGGAAAAAAATCAAGACTGGCTTGTCCGCAGGACGTGTTCAAAGTCCCGCACTGCGCATGATTGTTGAGCGTGAGCGGGAAATCGAGGCGTTCAAGCCACAGGAATACTGGACCCTGGAAGCGGACCTTGAGAAAGAAGGCCACCCGTTTTCGGCGAATCTGGTGCGCTTCGAGGGTAAAAAACTCAAACAATTTGATATCGACAACGAGACCCGTGCGATGGCCGTGCGTGATGGGTTGCGGAGCGCCGCAGGAAAGCAATTGCGTGCAAGTAAGGTCACAAGAAAGGAGCGGAAGCGGCGGCCGGCTCCACCCTTCATTACCTCGACACTGCAGCAGGATGCCTCCCGAAAACTGCGTTTTTCTGCCCTGAAGACCATGCGCGTTGCGCAACAGCTATACGAGGGCGTGGCGATTGACGGCGAGAACCGTGGACTCATCACCTACATGAGAACGGATTCGGTGGCGCTGTCCAATGATGCACTGACCGACATTCGGCAACAGATCCTTGAACAGTTCGGGCCTGATTACCAACCCGAAAAGCCAAATGCCTACAAAACAAAATCAAAGAACGCACAGGAGGCTCACGAGGCGATTCGGCCGACCTCCGCGTCACTGACACCGGATGATGCGCGACCGTATCTGGACGATGATCAACATCGACTCTACGAGTTGATCTGGAAGCGGACTCTGGCCTCCCAGATGACACCGGCGCGCCTCGACACCGTCGCGGTAGAGTTTTCTTGCGGCGATGGGGCCAGCTTCCGTGCCAACGGCTCAGTGATCACTTTTCCGGGTTTTCTCAAGGCATACGAAGTCAGCAAGCCGGCAGGCGAAGAAGAACAGGAAAACCGATTGCCTGATCTCCGTGAGGGTGATGTCGTTGATGTTCATGACATCCGGGCCGATCAGCATTTTACGGCGCCGCCACCCCGATTTTCAGAGGCCAGCCTGGTCAAGGCACTTGAAGAATATGGCATCGGCCGGCCCTCCACTTATGCCAGCATTATTTCAACCTTGTTGCGCAGGGAATATGTGGTTCTGGAAAGCAGACGCTTCATGCCGACCGACGTAGGGCGTGTTGTCGAACGCTTTCTGGAGGAACATTTTGATCACTACGTGGACTATGAATTCACGGCGCGTCTCGAAGACTCGCTGGATGAGGTGTCACGTGGAGAGCGGGATTGGGTGCCGCTTTTGCGTGAATTCTGGGAACCGTTTATAGAGCGTGTTCGCGAGAAAGAGGAATCCGTCAGTCGCGATGATGCCAAACAGACCCGCTTGCTTGGAGAAGATCCCAAATCCGGAAAACCGGTTACGGTGAAGCTGGGTCGCTACGGGCCGCATGCCCAAATCGGCACGCGAGACGATGAGGACAAGCCCAAGTTTGCGGGGCTGAGGCCAGGACAAAGCCTGGAAACGATCACGCTCGAGGAGGCGCTGGAATTATTCAAGTTGCCCCGGGATCTTGGTTTCACGCCGGACGGTGAGGAGGTTGCAGCGTCGATCGGCCGGTTCGGTCCTTACATCCGTTACGGCAGCAAATTTGTCTCGCTCAAGGACGAAGATCCCCACACCGTGACCTTGTCACGCGCCCTTGAGCTGATTTCCGAGAAGAAGGAATTCGATGCCAACCGGATCATCAGGCAATTCGATGACAGCGCCATCCAGGTGCTGCGCGGGCGATATGGACCTTACATCACCAACGGGTCAAAAAACGCGCGCATACCCAAGGACCGTGAGCCGGAATCTCTGACACTGGCAGAGTGCGAAGAACTGATTGCCGCCGCGCCCGAGAAGCGACGGGGCAGAAAAAAGACAGCCAAGAAAACGTCCACCCGAAAAACAGCCGCTAAGAAAAAAACCGCTAAGAAAAAAGCCAGCAGGAAAAAAGCCGTGGCCGACTCGGATGTCGCCGGGTCACGATAACGGGGTGCAGCCTTCATGCGGCACACCTTGTTAACTGCTGAAGAGGCGGCAAAACGCCTGCACGCAGGCGAGGTCATTGCTTATCCCACCGAGGCCGTTTTCGGATTGGGTTGCGATCCTGAGAATGAAGCGGCTGTTCTGAAGTTGCTGTCCCTCAAACACCGTCCGGTAAGTGCCGGATTGATTTTGATTGGCAGTGCCATCGAGCAATTTTCAAACTGGATCGGACCCGTATCCGAGTCAGCGCTTCAGCGGGCCCGGGCAAGCTGGCCAGGACCCACCACATGGATCTTTCCCCGGGGTTCCCGGGCACCGGACTGGATTACCGGCGCACATGATTCGCTGGCCATCAGGGTGACAGCTCATTCGCCCAGCATCGCCTTGTGTGAGGCATTTGGCGGACCCGTCGTATCGACGAGCGCCAATCCGCGTTCCTGCGAGCCGGCCCGGACGGTGGGCGAATTGGAAAACTACTTCGGTGAGTTCATTGCCGGAACCCTGGAAGGCGCTTTGGGCGGACGGAAACGCCCCAGCGAGATCAGGGACGTTCGGCAAAACCACGTGCTCAGGGAGGGCTGAGTGGCAACAGACCAAATTGAGCATTACCTGCAGGCGCTCCAGGACAAGATATGCGAGGCGTTGGAGCGGGTGGACGGCGAGCAGCAATTTGCCGAGGATCAGTGGCTTCGCGGGGAGGGCGGTGGCGGCCGTTCAAGGGTACTGGCCGGCGGCGCCGTATTTGAACAGGCAGGTGTCAATTATTCGCGAGTTCACGGCGAGGAACTGCCCAAGTCGGCGAGTATCGCCCGCCCCGAGCTGGCAGGCTGTGCGTTCGAGGCTCTGGGTGTTTCGCTCGTGATTCACCCGCGGAGCCCGCATATTCCAACCAGTCACATGAATGTGCGCTATTTCGAAGCCAGAAAACCCGGTCAGGCGCCGATCTGGTGGTTTGGAGGGGGCTATGACCTGACCCCGTTCTATCCCCGCCGGCAGGACGTGGAACACTGGCATCGGGTGGCGAGAGACGCGTGCACTCCGTTTGGTCAGGAGGTTTATCCGCAATACAAAAAGTGGTGCGATGAGTATTTTTATCTGCGACATCGAGATGAAGCCCGTGGTGTCGGTGGCCTGTTTTTCGATGACTTGAACGCTTGGGGCTTTGAGCGGTGTTTTCAGTTCACGCGATCGGTGGGGGACAGCTATCTCGATGCCTACCTGCCCATCGTCGAGCGACGGATGGGTCAGCCCTGGACGGAGACAGAACGGCAGTTCCAGTTATACCGGCGTGGGCGCTATGTTGAATTCAACCTGGTTTGGGATCGGGGAACACTCTTTGGACTGCAGTCCGGCGGACGCACTGAATCCATACTGATGTCACTTCCGCCGCTTGTGAGCTGGGAATACGGTTACCGTCCGGAGCCGGGAAGCCCAGAGGCGTTGCTGAAGACTTTCCTGGAGCCGCAGGACTGGCTGGGCCGCGAGGATTGACTCGCATTGAGTCCAAATAAAAAAACCCCGGGCTGGGACAGCCCGGGGTCAATCAGGGACTCGGTAAAGGGGGGGGCTCACCGAATCCGACTCGCAGCCCGACCAGGGAGATGTTCGGGCCTGGGCTGAAAGACTCAGCCTTACCCACTCAGACCAGTCTGTCGGCCATAAAGTTTCAGGATTTGTCGTACTTTTTAATGGGCGCTGTCCCAATCGTTGCCATGCCCGGCCTCCACGGTGAGTGGGACATCAAGATCTGCCGCGGCAGACATTCTCTCGATGACACCTGAACGCACCTCTTCGATCCTCTCCACCGGAACTTCCAGCACCAGTTCATCGTGGACTTGCATGACCAGGTGTGTTCCGGTCTGTTCCTCTCGCAGCCACTTGTCCACCGAGATCATGGCCCGCTTGATAATGTCTGCCGCCGTACCTTGCATGGGCGCATTGATGGCGGCCCGCTCCGCGGCCTGGCGGCGCTGGACCTGGCTGGCGCGGATTTCCGGGAGATACAATCGACGACCGAACAGGGTTTCAACGTATCCCGCATCCCGCGCGGAGTGTCTCGTCTCCTCCATAAAACGCAGGACATTCGGGTAGCGGGCGAAATAAGCGTCCATATAGGCTTGTGCCTCTCCACGCTCCAATTCCAGTTGCCGCGCGAGGCCGAAAGCAGACATTCCGTACATCAGCCCGAAATTGATCGCCTTTGCGGCCCTGCGCTGATTTCCGCTCACCTGCTCGTAAGGCGTGTCGAATACCTCGCTGGCCGTTGCCCGATGAATATCCACGCCCTGTCGAAAGGCATCCAAAAGCCCCTGGTCGCCAGAGATGTGCGCCATGATGCGTAATTCGATCTGGGAATAATCGCAGGCGAGCAGCTGCATGCCCTCCGGGGCAATAAAGGCTCTCCTGATGCGGCGTCCCAGGTCAGTACGGATGGGAATGTTCTGGAGGTTTGGGCTCGAAGATGACAACCGGCCCGTGGCGGCGACCGCCTGGTGATAGGAGGTGTGAATTCGCCCGGTCTTGGGATGAATGTCCTCCGGAAGCCGATCGGTGTAGGTGGATTTCAGTTTCGACAGTGAGCGGTGCTCCAGAATCAACCGGGGAAGTTCATAGTCCGCAGAGAGTTCCTGCAACACATCCTCGGCGGTGGATGGCTGGCCTTTCGGTGTTTTACGAACGACTGGCAACCCCTGGTGCTCAAACAGGATCTGCTGAAGCTGCTTGGGTGAACCCAGGTTAAACGGCTGTCCGGCCAGTTCGTGCGAACGCGTTTCCAGTTCGTGCATTTGTACGGCCATTTCCTGGCTTTGAGCGCGCAGCGAATCCGCATCAACCAGGACACCTCGCTGCTCCATTTTTGCCAGCACTGGCACCAGCGGTATTTCGATGTCCTGCAGGACCCCCGCCAGGCGAGGTTCCTCCTGTAGCCTGGGCCACAGGTGGCGGTGTAGCTGCAGCGTGACGTCAGCGTCCTCGGCAGCGTAGTGTCCCGCGTCTTCCACGGGTACCTGGCTGAATGGGATCTGTTTCGCGCCCTTGCCCGCGATTTCCTCGTAGTGTGTGGTCTGGCGACCCAGATATTTCAGGGCGAGCGAATCCATATCGTGCCGGGTACCGGTGCTGTTGAACACATAGGACTCGAGCATCGTGTCAAAGGCGATACCCCTGAGCCTGATGTCGTAATGCGAAAGCACGTTCATGTCGTATTTGATGTGCTGACCGACCTTGGCGCACCCCGGATCCTCGAGTAGGGGTTTCAGCGAGGCGAGCACTTCATCGACGGATAATTGCTCGGGTGCACCGGGATAATCATGTTCAAGGGGTACATAGGCGGCGTGGCCGGCTTCCGAGCAAAAACTGAGCCCCACCAGTTTCGCGCGCATCGGGTCAATGCTGGTCGTCTCGGTGTCGAAAGCGATCAGGTCCGCTTTTCGAAGCTGAGCCACGCAGTCCTGGAATTCTTGCATGCTCGTGATAATGCGATAGTGCTCAGGGACGGCATCCGCAGGGGTTGTCTGCGCATGGATTTCCTTCAGCCAGCTGTTGAATTCATAGCGTTTCAGGAACGCCTCCAGGGCTTCGGTACGGCAATCGGCAATTTGCACCCCGGTCACATCGATATCCAGCTCAAGGTCAGTGCGAATGGTGACCAGCTGGCGTGAAAGTGGCAGCGTCGGTATTGCAGCGCGCAAATGTTCCCCGATTTTTCCACCGATGTCATCGGCGTGCGCCATGACCTCATCTAGACTGCCGTATTGAGTCAGCCATTTTTGTGCGGTTTTCGGACCGCATTTTTCAACACCGGGAATATTGTCTGATTTGTCGCCGGTCAGGGCGAGGAAGTCGATAAAGCGTTCGGGGCTGACGCCAAACTTTTCCTCCACGCCCGATTGATCCAGATGGGTGTCGGTCATGGTGTTGACGAGGCTGATACGATTGGTGACCAGTTGCGCGAGATCCTTGTCACCCGTGGAGATCACGCACTTAAGCCCCGCTTGATCGGCCGCAACTGCCAGCGTGCCAATGACATCGTCTGCTTCGACGCCGGGCACCTGAAGCATGGGCAATCCCAGCAACTCGACCAATTCATGAATGGGCTCGATCTGCTGCCTCAGCGGGTCAGGCATAGGTGGCCGATGGGCCTTGTATTCGGGATATTGCTCATGACGGAATGTTTTTCCAGGCGCGTCAAAGACCACCAGTATCCGTCGAGATTCGGCTTCGTTGAGCAGTCTTCGCAGCATGTTCGCAACGCCCAGTAGCGCTCCGGTCGGCTCTCCAGACGAGTTGGTCAGCTGGGGCATGGCGTGGTAGGCCCGGTAGAGATAAGACGACCCATCGACCAGGTACAGCACCTCATTGTCAGACCGATCTTCAGCCATCAATTGTCAATCCTTTGCTGGTTTACAGAATCTTGGGGACTGAGCATACTGAACCCCGGGTCCATGATACAGTTCAACGCACAGGGTCCGTGAGACCGAAGACCGGCCAGCTGCTCGGAGGTGAAGAAAATGAAACATGGAATTCGGGTCCTGATGGTGCTGATCCTGCCAATTGCTATGAGTATTCACGCGCAGGAAGACGATCTTGCCGCGCCTCCCGAGATGGCCGATGAGCCGGCCATTCCGCCAAAAGTGCAGGATGAACAAGTCGAGCCGGAGGTCAATATTCGCCAGGAGGAGGACCGTCGAGTCGAGGAATACAGCCTGAACGGGCGGGTTTACATGGTTAAGATCACTCCGGACAAGGGCGTGCCTTACTACTACATGGATGAGGACGGAGACGGGCTTCTCGAGCTTCAACCGGGAGACCACAAGTCCGGACCGGTCAGGCCCGCATTCTGGAAAGTAAAGGAATGGTAGACACCACGCTGCATGAGTGCTGAGTTTCTTGAGAATGTCGTTTCCCGCAGCGGCCGGGCAGTGGCCTGGCTGACGATTGCCATGGTGCTTCTCACCTTTGCCATTGTCCTGATGCGCTATGGATTCAACCTCGGTTGGATCTGGTTTCAGGAATCCGTGTCCTACCTGCACGCTACAGTATTCATGGTGGCGGCGGCCTGGGCGCTCCAGGAGGATGCCCATGTTCGCGTCGATGTGTTTTACCGCAACGCCTCCCCGCGCCGCCAGGCCTGGGTCAACCTGCTCGGCACGCTGTTGCTGCTGATGCCGGTGTGCATCTTTCTTCTGGTGACCGGTTGGGACTACGTGATTCGCTCATGGCAGGTGCTCGAGGGCTCACGTGAGGCCGGGGGTTTGCCGCTGGTTTTTCTGTTGAAAACGCTTATCCTGGTTCTGCCGGGCTTGTTGATGATCCAGGCGATTGCCAATGTTCGCAGGCACTGGTCGAATATTCGGCTGCTTCCTGGATCACAGGGGGGACGTTGACTCCAGAGCGCCGCCAGCGCCTGGACGACGTACTCTCACGTCGCCAACCTGATCTCACTGTGCTCGCTGAAAACCTGCACAAACCCCGCAACTTCTCTGCTCTGGTGCGGACCTGTGATGCGGTCGGCGTGCAAACCGTGCATGCCATCCCGGGCGAGACCAGCCCCCGAAGACACTGGCATACTTCTCAAGGGGCTGAGAAATGGGTGGGATTACATTGTCACCGTGATGTCGGTTCTGCATGTGGTTGGCTGCACGAAAAGGGTTTTCGATTGGTGGCTGCCCATCTCGAGACCAATGCCCGTGATTACAGGGAGATTGATTACACGGTGCCAACGGCTTTGGTAATCGGAACAGAACTTTTTGGCGTCAGTGATGGAATGCTGCAGCGCGTGGATGAAACGATCAGCATCCCGATGTTGGGAATGAGCCAATCGCTCAACGTGTCCGTCGCCTGTGCGCTGGTGCTTTACGAGGCGCAAAGGCAAAGGCTCGCGGCGGGAATGTACGAGCATTCCAGGATTGAGGCGGCAACCTATGATCGCCTTCGCTTCGAGTGGCTCCACCCCGGACTCGCAGAATTTTGTCGGGACCGTGGCATGGCTTATCCGGCGATCGATGAACAGGGTGAGTTGCTGGAGTCAATTCCGCGCGGTTGATGCGGTTGTAGAGAGCGAATCGATGACCGATGCGGTCTCTGGCGCGTGACCGGTCCAGAGCTGAAAACTCTCCGCCGCTTGCTCAACGAGCATGCCCAGACCGCCGTGACTGGCAATGCCCCGCGACACACACCACCGGTCCAGCACCTCATGGGCTGTGCCGTAATTCAGGTCATAACAGACAGCGCCGGGAGCAAACATCGTTTCGGTCATCGCTGGCAGCCCGCCCTGATGGCCCATCGACGTGGCATTCAGCACGAGGTCGAACGGACCTGATTTGGACAACTGGCCCTCGCTGAAGACCTCGACAGGTCCGATATTGGCGAAGCGCTGAGCCAGATGGATTGCCTTGTCCAGCGTGCGGTTGCTCATGACCACGCGAGCGGGTCTCGATATCAGGATGTCGAACAGAATACCCGCTGCGGCGCCACCCGCTCCGATCAATGCAATTCGCTGCCCCGACAGGGTCTTGCCCAGATTTCGCGTGATGTCGCGAACCAGCCCGATGCCGTCGGTGTTGTCACCAAACCATTCATCACCGTTTTCCAGGCGCAAGGTATTGACCGCGCCGGATTGTCGCGCGCGGGCACTGAGTCGGTGGGCAAGTGCGCATGCGCTATTTTTGAGTGGCACGGTGATATTGCATCCGCGCCCTCCCTCTCCGGCCAGGGCAGCCAGTTGGTCAGAGAGGGTGTCGGGGGTGCTCTCGCGCGCCGTGTATTCCACCGCCAGGCCGGTTTGGCCCGCGAACAGCTGGTGGATGCGCGGAGAGAGCGAGCGCGAGACCGGGTGCCCGAAAAGTGCCAGGCGAATCAGCGCTGTCCCCCGAGCCATTCTGCGGCCTGCAATGCGTAATAGGTGAGAATGGCATCTGCGCCGGCGCGTTTGATGGAAATCAGTGCCTCCATAACGACAGCCTGTTCATCCAGCCATCCATTCTGGCTGGCAGCCTTGAGCATGGCGTACTCTCCCGATACCTGGTATGCAAATGTCGGTACTCCGAATTCCTCCTTGACCCGCCGTACGACATCCAGGTAGGGCAGGCCTGGCTTGACCATTACCATGTCTGCGCCCTCGTCGAGATCGAGGGCCACCTCGGTGAGGGCCTCGTCCGTGTTTGCCGGATCCATCTGGTAGGTGTACTTGTTGCCCCGGCCCAGTTGGGCGGCCGAGCCAACGGCTTCCCTGAAGGGGCCATAGAACGCCGAGGCGTACTTGGCGGCATAGGCAAGGATGCGCGTGTTGACGTGACCGTTTTGCTCCAGGCCTTCGCGGATGGCTCCAATCCTGCCGTCCATCATGTCTGAGGGCGCGACCACGTCGGCGCCGGCATCGGCATGCGACAAAGCCTGAAGCGTCAATACGTCCACAGTTGTGTCATTGACGACATACCCACGCTCGTCAATCAGACCGTCCTGACCATGGGTCGTGAAGGGGTCAAGAGCGACATCCGTCATCACGCCGAGTTCAGGACACGCTGATTTGATCGCCCGGACCGCGCGTTGCGTTAAACCATCGGGATTGTAAGCTTCGCGCGCGTCCTCTGATTTGGCTTCCGGAGGAGTGACTGGGAAAAGGGCCATCATGGGTACGCCCAGGCGGACACAGTGCTGGGCGGCTTTGACCAGGCGGTCGATGCTCATCCGCTCTACACCTGGCATTGAGGGTACAGCCTCCACCTGATCCTCACCCTCCAGCACAAAAACCGGCCAGATCAGGTCATTGGTGGTCAGCACGGTCTCTCGCATCAGACGTCGCGAGAACGAATCCGCGCGCATGCGACGCATGCGGGTATAGGGAAAGCTCATGAGGCAGGCCTCCAGTTGGCGTATGACAATTTTAAAGAAGCCATCAGCAGCTGTCAGGTTTGAGCGGAGGCGTCACTGGTTTCATGCCACTTGAACCAATGGCCCATCCGCTCGATGAGTTCGTCGACGCCTTGTCGTGTGCGTGCTGAGAACACCTGCGCTGTCGTGTCTCCGGGCAATACTTTTGAAACCTTGAGCATGGCCGACTGGGCAGGTCCCCGTTTGAGTTTGTCGGCCTTGGTCAGCAAAACATGACAGGGGACACCCGCGGCTCCGCACCAGGCCAGCATCTGCTGATCAAATGGTTTCATGGGGTGCCGGATGTCCATCACGATGACAACACCCTGCAGGCATCGTCGCGTTCTGAAGTACCCCTCCAGGACATTTTGCCAATGCATTTTCAGGGCCGAGGGCACCTTCGCATAGCCATATCCGGGCAGGTCCGCAAGCCGGCGCGAGTCGTCCAGTTGGAAAATAACGATTTGCTGGGTTCTACCGGGTGTTTTACTGGTGCGCGCCAGTGACTTCTGATCCGTCAGTGCATTGATTGCGCTGGACTTTCCCGCGTTGGAGCGGCCCACGATCGCCACTTCGATGCCCTCGTCGAGTGGCAACTGGTTCAATTGATGCGCGCTGAGGGTATATCGGGCCTGGCGAAATGGATTGCGGACTGGCTTGGACATCAAGAACCTGCACTTTTGTGTCTCATGGGTGGTGCGGGGACGGGTAAATCGGGATAATAACGTCCCATTTCGAACATTGTACGCACAGTTTCCCGGAGAACGTGAAATGAAGGTTTTGTCACAGGCCCTGATGTGCCTGATCCTGATGGTGGCGCCGCCGGTCTACGCGGCGGGAGATCCAGAGCAAGGACAACAGCGT
>CAXQNK010000076.1:0-17175 GCA_964225175.1 Candidatus Nitrosopumilus sp.
CCCGTTCGCGGACATCATTCACCATGCGGCGCAATCGTGCGTTTTCAGTCAAACCCGCTAACACTTGCAAGGAGCGATCCAGCGGCATTCCAGCGCCAAGCAGCGTTCCGAGCTGTTGCGTAAACTCACCAACTTCCCGTGAGCCCACGCTTCTGCGGTTACCCCTGACCGAGAGAAATCCGAGGCCACCCTTGCCTGCCTCTTTCGCCTGCAGCGGGATGTTGCCCGCCTCTTGCAGCCGCGCGACGACCCTCTGAAGACTGCCAGCCTCCATGGTACCCTGCACGGTCTCGCCGGACGGTGAGACGGCTTTGTATTCAAACAGCGGCATCAACCTTCCTGGGTCACCCGCAGCACTTCCTCAATCGAGGTTACGCCACCCAAGCATTTCAGCAATCCATCCTGGTACATGGTTCGCATACCCTCTTCAACGGCTTGTCGCTGCAACTCTCCAGATGTGGCATGTTTCATGACCATCCGGCGCAGCGTATCGGACATCGTCAACAGTTCGAGAATCGAGGTCCGTCCCAGGTAACCACCTGGATTGTCCGGGCTGGCAACAGGGCGATACACCGTAAAGCGGTCCTGGTCCACCAAGCGGGTGAGCCCCAACTCCTCGGCAACCTCTGGCAACAAATCTACAGGCTCGCGGTGATCGGGATGCAGCGTCCTGACAAGGCGCTGCGCAAGAATGGCGTTCACTGTGGATGTCAACAGGTAGTCCTCGACGCCCATATCCAGCATTCGGGTGATTCCGCTTGCAGCATCATTGGTGTGCACCGTGGACAAAACAAGGTGACCTGTCAGCGCGGACTGAATGGCGATTTTTGCGGTCTCGAGATCCCGCATCTCGCCAATCATGATCACGTCGGGGTCCTGTCGGACGATGGAACGCAAGGCGTGCGCGAAATCGAGGCCGATTGAGGCCTTTGCCTGGATCTGGTTGATACCTTCGAGCTGATACTCAACGGGATCTTCAACCGTGATAATTTTTCTCTCGGGAGTATTGATCTGGCTCAGCGCCGTGTACAGGGTGGTCGTTTTACCTGAACCCGTCGGGCCCGTGACTAAAATAATTCCATGCGGCATCTCGAGGGCCTTGACAAAACTGGACTGCATCTCAGAGTCAAAACCCAGCGAGTCAAAATCCAATACGATGCTTTCCCGATCGAGAATTCGCATCACGACACTCTCGCCGTGCGATGTGGGCACGGTGGATACACGCAGATCAAGCTCTTTGCCCTGCACTCGATGCATGATGCGCCCGTCCTGAGGCAGTCGTCGTTCCGCAATGTTGAGCTTGGCCATGATCTTGACACGACTGATGACGGCAGCGGTCGAACTTGCAGGAGGCGCCTCGACTTCCTGTAAAACACCGTCAATCCGGTAACGCACTTTGAGCCGGTTTTCAAAGGGCTCAATGTGAATGTCCGAGGCACGCGCCTCGACCGCACGCTGCAGGATGAGGTTTACCAGCCGTATGACCGGCGCCTCTGAGGCCAGGTCTCGCAAGTGCTCGACGTCCTCGAGTTCTTCGCCATCGTCACCAACCAGACTGTCGACGATCTGACCCATGGCGCTCCGACCACCACCGAACAGCTTCTCAATGCCGTTCTCGATCTCGGAGGCAATACCCACTTTGGGCACAATCATCTTGCCACTCGCCATGCTCAACGCCTGGATGGCGAATTCATCACGCGGATTGGCCATTACCACGGTGAGGTGTTCATCATCGACTTTTATGGGCAGCAGGAGGTTTTGCTTCAGAAACCTCAATGAAACGGCATCGAGCTCAGGGGGCTCCTCGGGCAGGTCGCTGGAAGAAATCATGTCGAACCCGAGCAGGTGACTCTCTGCCTCTGCCACATCGCGTTCCGACACCAACCCCAGGCGAACCAGAAGGTTGACCAGTTCTCCACCATTCTGCTCACGATAGGACTCGGCTCGACGCAAATCTGTTTTGCGCAGTCGCCCGCTTTCAAGCAGGTATTCACATACATCGCCGTGCGTCGCACCCGGAGCGATGTCCGGGTTCAGAGCGTCGGGGGAATTATCGTCGCTTGTTATGGACTCCATGCCGCCCATTATATCCGCATCCCTCGTATTGTCGGACCTGAGACTTCATACGGTCCATCAAAGTTCAATCCCCTGGGGCTGCCAGGGCTCAAGAAGACACCTCCGGGTGCCAACCGGCATACCGTTCGACTTCGGACCAGTTGGCGATAACCCAGATGAATACGGGCACGAGTGGCGGCAGGATCAGCACGCCCAGCTGGTAACACAAGGCGATGAGTTCCGGGGAAATACCTGCATTGGCTACGACCTGCCCCGATGAGCCGCCAAATGTGAAGGCCAGCTCTTTCAGCGTCTCCCACACAACCCCCCAGACCTGCACGGTAAAGATGGCGAAAGTGCCGATCATGAGCGTGATGATTTTTCGACGCCACGAGGCTTCCACGCCCATCTCCAGGCCAAACAGAACCGGAAGACCCCAGCTGTAAATCAAGGGGTTCACGATAAATCCCAAGGCGCCCACGCTTCCATCAGGAAACTCGAAGGGAATGCGCGTTTGGACCTGAAACAGATACATACGGTCCGGATTGGGAATGATGTTGTAATAAGAGTCGTCCAGCAGCGCGCTCAGAATGGCGTCCGATACCTGCCTGACGGGTATGCCATGAAACGCGGACAGGTAGTACCAAATCATGAAGCCGAAGAGCATCCAAAGCGCAGCGAGCAAAAGTAGTTCAAACAGGCTGGCTCCGGATGTGTTGGCTTGCACGGCGCTTTACCCCAGCCAACAACGCGCATTACGAAACATCCGCAACCAGGGCGAAGTCTCGGACCAATCCCTGGGTGCCCAGGAAAAATTCACGGTGCGCAATGTGCGCTCAGGATGCGGCATCATAATGGTCACCCTGCCATCATTGTTGCAGACCCCGGTGATCCCCGATGGCGAGCCATTGGGATTGTCGGGATATCGCTCTGCTGTTGCCCCATTTCCCGAGACATAGCGCATGGTCACCTCGAGGCCGCGCGCTTCACGCGTGCCGAAATCTGCACGACCTTCACCATGGGCAGTCGGCACCATGAGCCGGGAACCCTGCATCCCATCGAAAAACAATGAACTGCTGGATTCGATCTGCACCAGGCTGAGGCGAGCCTCGAATTGTTCCGATCGGTTGCGCAGAAAGTCTGGCCAGGAATCTGCACCCGGAATAAGCGACCGCAGCGCAGAGAGCATCTGGCAACCATTGCATACGCCCAGCGCGAATCGGGATGTGTCTGAAAAAAAATGTGCGAACTGGTCCCGCAACATTTCGTTGAACTGAATAGACTTCGCCCAGCCTCGACCGGCGCCCAGAACATCGCCATAGGAGAAACCACCACAGGCAACCAAGCCGTGAAAGTCCGCCAGCGTGCGTCGACGATTGACCAGGTCCGACATATGGACGTCCACCGCATCAAAGCCTGCTGCGCTGAAGGCCGCTGCCATTTCAATGTGCCCGTTAACGCCCTGCTCCCGCAGAATCGCTACGCTGGGGCGGGCCCCGCGGGCAAGATATGGCGCAGCAGGATCATCCTCCGGATCGAATGACAATTTGGGCCGAAGACCTAATCGTTCCCAATCCCCCAAGGCAGCGAATTCCTCGTCCGCGCACTCAGGATGGTCCCTGATGCGTTGGATTTCATGGCTGGTCTCTGCCCACTGCTGACACAATTCGCGAAGGTCCAAGGTATGCGCGAGAGCGCCTGAAAGGATCAGCTGCAATTCGTGGCCCTCGGTAGGTCGACCAATGTCCATCAAAAGATGCCCAATGCCTTCATCGCGACAGATGGCGCGGACCTTGCGAAGATGATCCACCGACACCTGGAGCACCGCGCCCAACTCCTCGGCAAAGAGCCTGCCCAGCAATGCGTCTCGATCCAGATCAAATTCCAGTCGCAATCCACAATGACCTGCAAATGCCATCTCGGCAACCGTAGCCAGCAAGCCGCCATCGGAACGGTCATGGTAGGCCAGCAGGAAACCCTCCTGGTTCAGGCGCTGAATTGTCCGGAAGAATCCCGCAAGATCAGCCGGTGAATCAAGATCAGGCACCTGTGTTCCGAATTGCCCGGTCACCTGCGCGAGCGCGGAGCCACCGAGACGATCGCGACCATGCCCAAGGTCAAGTAACAACAAGCGGGTGGGTCCGGCGTTCCGGCGCAGGCAAGGTGTCAGCGCGCGGCGGGCATCACTTACCGGCGCAAAGGCGGACACGACCAGGGAGACGGGAGAAAGCAGACGTTTCTCGACATCGCCTTCATGCCAGACCGTTTTCAGCGATAGTGAATCTTTTCCAACGGGAATGGCGCAACCAAGCTCGGGGCAAAGCTCCAGACCAACGGCCCGGACCGTATCATACAAAACGCAATCCTGTCCGGGCTCACCTGCCGCCGCCATCCAGTTTGCCGAGAAGCGAACATCGGAGAGGCGACGGATCGGTGCCGATGCGATGTTGCTAATCGCCTCCCCAATTGCCATTCGCCCTGCCGCCGGGCCATCAATGACAGCAAGTGGAGTGCGCTCTCCCATGGCCATTGCCTCTCCCGAATAACTGCTGAACCCAGCCAGGGTGACCGCCGCGTCAGCAACCGGCATTTGCCATGGACCGGCCATCTGGTCGCGTGCGGTTAAGCCACCAACCGTACGATCGCCGATCGTGATCAGGAAAGACTTGCTGCCAACGGCCGGAAATGACAGAACTTCCCTGCACAGCGCCTCCAAATCATGTCCCCCGAAATCGAGAGTTGTGGTGACGAAGGAGTGGCCATCAGCTTCGCGGTGCATGCGGGGCGGTTTACCCAAGACCAACTCAAGGGGCACATCAACGGGTGAATCCCCCAACAAGCGGTCGGCCAGCGTCAGATGCCGGTCCTCGGTCACCTCGCCCAGGACCGCGACAGGGCATCGCTCTCGGGCACACAATGCCTCGAAATCACTCAAACGCTCGGGTGCCAGACCCAGCACGTAACGCTCCTGTGATTCATTGCACCAGATTTCCATCGGCGACATGGCGGCATCGGCTGAGGGGATTTCCCGAAGTTCAAGCCGCCCGCCCCGCTCACTGTCGTCCAACAACTCAGGCAAGGCGTTCGACAAACCGCCCGCGCCCACATCATGGATAGACAGGATCGGATTTTCTTCACCCATGGCGCAACAGGCATCGATGACTTCCTGACAGCGGCGCTGCATTTCGGGGTTTCCGCGTTGCACAGAGGCAAAATCAAGCTCCAGGTCACTTTGTCCGCTGCCCATCGATGACGCGGCTCCACCGCCCAGGCCAATCAGCATTGCCGGCCCTCCGAGTACGATGACGGGTGCACCCACCGGCAGACGCTGCTTGTCCACATGGATACCACGTATGTTGCCCATGCCGCCGGCAACCATAATGGGCTTGTGGTAAGCCCATGCCTGTCCACCCACCTCCTGTTCGAAGGTTCGGAAGTAACCTCCCAGAGCGGGCCGGCCGAACTCGTTGTTGAATGAAGCCGCCCCAATGGGGCCTTCGATCATGATCTCCAGCGCACTGGCGATCCTGTCGGGTTTGCCGAAGTCAGCTTCCCAGCGCCTCTCACGATTGGACAGGTGCAGGTGAGACACACTGAAACCGGTCAAGCCCGCCTTCGGTTTTGCTCCACGACCCGTGGCTGCCTCGTCTCGGATTTCTCCGCCTGACCCAGTTGCAGCGCCCGGAAACGGTGAGATCGCGGTCGGGTGATTATGGGTTTCGACCTTGATCTGGATGGCGACATTTTCCTCGATTTCCCGATATACACCATCCGCTGGATCCGGAAAAAACCGGCTGCCCTCGGAGCCCGCCAGCACCGCCGAATTGTCATGGTAAGCAGACAACACGCCCTCGGGCGCGTGGGCGTGCGTATTGCGAATCATGTCGAACAGCGAATGCTCCACCTGCTCACCATCAAGCGTCCATCGCGCATTGAAAATTTTGTGTCGACAATGCTCTGAATTGGCCTGTGCAAACATCATCAACTCTGCATCACTGGGGTCTCGGCCCAGGTCCGTGTATGCCCTGTCGAGGTATTCAATTTCCCCTGCTGAAAGCGCCAGTCCCAGGTCTGAATTGGCGCTCTCAAGGGCTGCTCGCCCCTCCCGGGAAACGGGCACGCTGACCAACCGCCGGGGCTCGTGCTCTGCGAACAATCCGCGGGCGTCTTGCAAACGGTAAACGACTGATTGGGTCATCCGGTCATGCAGGTGCACAGCCGCCTGGAGCAGTTCACCATCCGTCCCGTCCAGCCAGAAAGCACAGGCGCGCTCGATGCGCGCGACCCTGTTCAATCCGCAATGATGCGCGATATCGGTGGCCTTGGATGACCAGGGGGAAAGCGTGCCGAATCGAGGCGTAACGAGGATAAGGCCATCCTCTTCCAGCGCGTCGACGCTGACACCATTGAGCAGGTCTTCCAGCGATGCCAGTTCTGAGTGGTCAAGTGCATCGGGCGTGGCGACGAGGTAGCTCCATCGTGCGCGCAATGTGACGGAGCGGCCGAGATCCGGGGCAATGGCCATCTCTAGCTTTTGGGTCCTGAAATCGGACAGTGCCGGTTCCCCCAGCAAGCACATGAACCGTGACAATGTCTGACTCCTCTTTCGCTGGACGCAGGCAACGCAGAACTCGCGCCATTAATTATAAGGAAAACCCGCCTCAACGAGCGGGTTTCCGGTGCTCTTTCTGGCTTGCGCTGCTCTTACGGTGCGGCGGTGGCGGTCAGGGCACGCAAGCGTTGCTTCAACTGCTGCGGCGGGATGTAGCCCGGAATCAGCGTTCCATCTGCAGTCAACAAGGCGGGTGTGCCTGTCACGCCGAGTTCGCGGCCCAGGTTGTATTGTTTCTCAACGGGATTGTCGCACTGTGCCGGAGCAGGTTCCGTGCCGGCCTTGGCGAGCGTCAAGGCATTTTGCTGATCGTCAGCGCACCATACAGAAACGTATTTATCGAAAGAGTGAGACCCGACGCCAGCCCGCGGAAAGGCCATGTAGCTGATGGCGATTCCCTCTTCCATGTACTCGCTCATCTGGTCATGCAACTTGCGACAGTAGCCACAATCGATGTCCGTGAATACCAGCAACTCGAATTCAGCGTCTGCAGGGCTGAAGGTGATTTGTTCGGTCGGATCCAGATCCTGCATGAATGACCTGCGGATGCCGGATTTCGCCTGGTCGGTGATATCGACACGGGTCTCCATGTCGATGATGCGTCCGCTGACCAGATACCGAGCATCATCGGAAGCGTAGTAAATCTCACTGTTGACCTGTACCTGGAGCAATCCAGTAATCGGCGTTTCGGAGATCGCGATGGTTTCCGCGTTGGGCGCCAATGCCCGTATGCGTGACTCGATCGTCTGCTCCAGCTCGGCATGTTCCTGTCCGTTCACGGCAAGGACTGCCGATGTCCAGACCACGAGAATTCCCACAACTCCCTTGATCATTATTGACGTTCCTCGCATGCCCACATTCCTCCGGATATATTTCTGTGATCGCCTGTTGGTTAGACGTTCTTCAGGTTCAAAGTTCCCTCAACAACACCTAACCTCTCGGGTGATGTCTCTCATGAAGGCGTTTAAGGCCCTCCCGAGCGACGTGAGTATAAATCTGCGTGGTCGAAAGATCACTATGCCCGAGTAACAATTGAACCACACGCAGGTCCGCGCCGTGATTGAGCAGGTGCGTGGCAAACGCATGCCGCAGCCCGTGTGGAGAGATGCCCCTGTTGATGCCGGCGGCGCGCGCATGACGCCCGACCGCGTGCCAGAACGCCTGGCGACTCATCCCGTCACGGCGAGAGGTTACAAACATGCGCTCAGACTGTCCCCCCTTCATCAGGGCGGGGCGAGCCGATCCAAGGTAGACCCGCAACCACTCAAGGGCCTGCTCGCCGATCGGGACCAGTCGCTCCTTGTTGCCCTTGCCCACCACGCGCAGCACACCCTGGTTCATCTGAACATTGACCAGGTCCAGCTGCACCAACTCGCTTACCCTGAGCCCCGTTGCGTACATCAACTCCAGCATGGCTCGGTCGCGCAGCCCCAGGTCAGTCTCGGTATCCGGCGCGCTTAACAAAGCCTCTACCTCAGCCTCCGTGAGGGTTTTCGGCAGACTCCGTCCCAACTTTGGACTCTCAATCAATGCAGTCGGGTCTTCCCTGATCCGCCCCTCGCGCAATAACCATCGATAAAACTGTCGAAACCCCGAAAGGTACCGCGCGACGGACCGAGGGCTGCGCCCGGAGCGCATCTGTAGCGCGAGGAATTCCAGCAGCAACTCCCGGTTGGCGGCATCCAGCTCCGCTTCAGAGAGATTCATCCAGTCGGCCAGCTTGCGCAAATCCCTGCGATAACTCTGCAGTGTATTCTCGCTCAGCCCCCGCTCTGCCCAGACCGAATCCAGGAACTGGTCTATCAGGGCCGCTGCGCTCACCATGCCGCTGTCGCCTTGAACACCCACGAAAAAGCCCGGACATGACCGGGCTTTTCAGGGTTCATTCGATGTCTGGCAGGCACGGTGAAAATCGTTCCGTCAAGGTCCCTTTCTGGCCCGCTCCTCGCGCAGGTGATTAATCCACTGCTGAGCAGATTTTTTCGTTTGATCGATTCGACGAGCCGCGGCCCAGGCCGCCTCTGCCTCGGCCCAGCGATCAAGGTAAAATTCACTCATCCCCACCATCAGGTAGGCCTCCCCGGTCTTTCGGTCATTCATCCCGCCTTTGTCGATCGCCATGGCCAGCGCGTCGCGCGCATCCTCCCAGCGCTCGAGATCGATAAGAATGAATCCGCGGCGCAGATCCATTTCACCATCGTCGGCCCGTGCGCCTGCCTTCGCGAAGGCCGCAAGCGCCTTTTCGCGCTCCTCGGCGGCATACCAGGAATCGGCAACGATAGTCCAATGCTGCTCGGAATCCTCCACGATGCCTTTGCTCAGGCCCTCCTCCAGCGCCTCAGCCGCCTTGAAAGGCACATCGCGGAACGTATAAAGATTGGACAGGTACAGGTAATCGCTCTGCTTGTCGAGCAGGTTTTTCCGGTGCGCCAGGGCAATAACCGAGAGCGCCTTGTCATCCTGCTTCAGCTTGAACCACACGTTGGACAACTGGATCCAGTACATCTTTTTTTCCGGCCAGTTGGTGATGATGTCTTCCAGCGTCTGGGCACCAGCCCGGAAGTCCTGCATTTCGAAGTTTGCAGCCAGCTTCAATTGGTACCAGTTTTCTTTCGGATCATCAGACATGGCAATTGCCGTATCCACCGCCGCGATCACCGGCTGCCACTCCTTGATCTGAGCGTGCAACGCAGCCTTCAGGATGTAGGCGTCCGCCCTGATCCGCTCGGTGGGCGCTTTGCAAAACCAGAGATCCAGTCGAGCCAATGCGTCCCTGTAGCGCTCTTTCATGTAGTACAGCTGTGCGATCTGGTACATCAGGGAGAAGTGCGTCTCATCCGGCAAGGCATCCAGATCAACAGCCTCCTCGAACGACACCAGCGCGCCATCGTAGTCTTCGAGCGCCCACTGCACCTGGGCCAGGGCTTGATAAATGATCGCATCGAGGTAATTGTTGCCACGGGTCCGCTTCTGGAACCTCACCAACTCTTCGTAGGCCAGCTGATAATTCTCTTCACCTACCATCTCATAAATATTGTTGAGACGTTTCCAGGTGGGCTCATCCAGCGTCTTTGGCTTGACGTCTCGCACAATTCCGCAGTCGCCCTGTTGCGCCCCGGCATGGGACGTCGCGAATGCGGCAAGCAGCACAATGACAAGGGAGATTAAATGACGTTTCATGAGACTGCGCTGTATCACTCTTTCTCTAGATTGAATTCAATTCTCTGTGTTGCGGGCCGCTCTACCGCCTGCCCGTCAATCACCCGGGGTTTGAATTTCCATTTCAGAATGGCACGCATGGCCTCCCGGTTGAAGATACGTGCCGGCTTGGCATCAATCACCCGCGGATTTTTCACTGTACCGTTTTCCGTAATAATGAACGCCACGTCCACCCAACCTTCAATACCCTCCATGGCCGCATCCCGCGGATACATCGGTCGAATGACCACGATGGGAATGATATCACCCTCCTCTGACCGGTCCACGGTACCGAAATTGCCAATGAACATGCCTTCACCACCCACCAGGGGCACGTCCAGGTTCGGCAGGTCAATCTTTGGCATGTTGACCATCTGCTGCTCGACCTTGGAGATCTGCATCTTGGGTGGCGGCGGCGGGTTCTTCGGCGGAGGTGGCTTCTTGGGGATCCGGCGGCTCCGCGTGACGACATCGTCCGGGATGTCTACGGGTCCAAAATGAATTCCGGAGATGGCCTCAAGTTCCTCGTTTTTACCAGCACCCGATGAGATCAGCTTGAACATGAACAGGAACAGACCGAAGGTGACCCCGACGGCTGCTATCGCTGCAATGGGCGTTCTGAATATGTTCATCAACTCAGCTACTCGGATTATCAGCCGAGATTGCAATACCTTCCACACCGGCCAGTCGGACCTGGTCCATGAGTTGTGTAATGGTGCCGATCCGGGACCCCTTGTCGGCGACAATCACGACGCTTCCCTCGGGATTTTCCGCCTTTGCCCGCTCAACCATGGATCGCACTTCCCGCAATTCGATCTGCCGCTTGTTCATCCAGATGTCATCGTTGGAACGCACACCGATCAGGATGGTTCCATTGCGCAGTGAAATGGCCTGATCTGCCAATGGCTTATCGATTGATGCGCCCGTTTCTTTCGTAAACGATGTCGTCACGATGAAAAAGATCAACATGATGAACACGATATCAAGCATCGGGGTGATGTTGATTTCGGCATCATCTTGTCTTGCATGCCTTCGTGCCATGCTGTTCTACCTCTCAGTTTGAGGGCGCCTCGGTTTTCTTGCTGTGCTCGCTGCAGGATCAGTGATGCTGCAGCGAATCTTCCAGTCGCTCGGTTTCTGTGGCGGCCTTGTGCTCCAGCCATGTGCCGAAATAAACGCCGGACAAAGCCGCAACCATTCCGGCCATGGTCGGGACTGTCGCCTTGGACACCCCGGCTGCCATGGCGCGGGCATTTCCGGTACCGCTGAACGTCATGACGTCGAATACCGATACCATACCCGTCACGGTCCCAAGCAATCCGAGCAGTGGGCAAATTGCGATCAAAGCCTTGATCAGGGCGACATTGCGCTTCAGCGCGACCGAGGTCTCCGAGATCATCTGCTCACGAATGCGCTTGGCATTCCAAGATGTCGTGTCCGCTCGAGCTTCCCATTCATCAATGATGCGCTGCTTCGTACCGGGGTGTACCCGGTAGAAATACCACAGTCGCTCCAGGATGAATGTCCACATCAGGAACAGGGTCGCCATGATTCCGTACAGGACATCACCGCCAAGCTCCAGGAAATCCCGGATTGATCCGATGCTGTCATAAATCCAGATCATCAGCGGCGCTCGGCCAACCGTGCAATGATGCCTGCGGCCTGTTCCTCCAGCACCTGGATCAGGGCTTTGCTCTTACCCTGCAGGAAGCTGTGCAGTAAGGTCAGTGGAATGGCCACGCACAAACCCAGTACGGTCGTCACAAGCGCGGTGGAAATGCCGCCGGCCATCATCCTCGGATCACCCGTTCCAAACAGGGTAATCATCTGGAAGGTCGCGATCATGCCCACCACTGTTCCGAGCAGACCCAGCAGCGGCGCGACGACATACAACACCTTGATGAACGCCAGCCCCGACTCCAGCGGCGCCGATTCACGCAGGATCGCCTCATCCAGCTTGAGCTCCAGAGTTTCGATATCCGACTCCGGGTTGTCAGAATAGATCGCCATGACCCGACCCAACGGGTTGGCCTTGTTGGCTGAATCGCTCTTCAGCTGCTTGCTGATTTTACCTCCTGTGCTGAACAGCACCAAGGCTTTCCACAAGCAAAGCAGGAGTCCGAGGAGACCAACACCGATAATGACATAACCGACGATACCGCCATCTTCGCGCACCCGCTCGATGGGTGATTTGGTCTGGACCACGGCACGCAGGATTTGTCCGCGAGAGAAATCAACCGACATATCGACAACTTCACCCGGTGCGGCCTGCTGCAGACCTTCGGCCATCCCTCCGAATCGCTGGGCAGGTTGCCGCGCCAACTCGATCAGGTTTTCGCGGCTCTTGCTGGTGTCCCAATCAAGAAAACTGCCATCGGCGACCGCATTGAATACACCGACACGCGTGACTTCCAGATTGACCTTTTCGCCGTTCGCGCGTTCCACGGGCGCCGAGAATTTAACCACCTTGCCGGACTGGGCAATCTCGGTCACCATCCGCTCCCACACCCGCCTCAGTTCGGGCACGGTGGGCAACTCCTTGCGCTGGGCGAGTTCCGAGAGGAAATCGCCACGGCCCGGGTATTGGGCCGAGACCATGGAGTCATCAAGCGACGCCTGGATGTCTCCAGAGGCTTGCCGAACAATCCCGAACAACTCACCAAGGTTACCCATCCGTTCCTGGAGCGTTGTTTCCAGTTCCGCCAGTTCGCGTTCGAGACGATCATATTCCGACTTGAGCCGGTCGCTGCGGTCTTCCTCGGCTCTCAATTCCCGCTTGGCGCTCGCCAGCAGGTTTTGCTGATTGTCGCGTTCCCTCAGGAATTGCGCTTCACGTTCTTTGTTGATCCGGGTCTCAGAAGATGCCGCCTGGCGCACGATCTCTGCCAGTTCCTCAAGGGTTTGGGCAGGCGCGGCGCCCGATGCAGCGAACAAGGCGGTGGCCAGCCATATCTTTTTCAGCGTGTTCATTGCACCACCTCCGGGCCAGGTACAGGAAGCATTACCAGGTTCGGCGCCTTTTCATTGCGCGCGATGGCGAGCCCTTCTTTGACCTCCAGTCGATACTTGTTCGGCAACTCTTCGAACTGACGCGTGGTCGGGTTAAACCAGCCGGTGGTCTCCTGGTCGGAGGTTTGATACACCAGCAGTGTTCTGCCCACCCTCAGAAACTCGACAGTCTGGCCAGATGAAGGCAAGGCTTCAGAGTAAGCTTCGGTGGTTCGACCGTATTCAAGCTCACCCTGGTAGGCTTCCATGACGCGCCGATATTTCTCTGAAGTCGTCACGTCGGCCTGGTCCATCATGTCACGAAGACGTTCCACGCGGGCCCGTCGTTCTTCCAGTCGAAACGGCATGTCGCTCTCGACAATCTGGCCCAGCATCTCGATCATTTCGAGCATCAGCGGGACCACGCCACGGTTGGTCGACTCAAGACCTTCGAGCTGATCGTTGATCGAGACCACCTCGGACCTCTGATCATTCACGATAGCTTCCAGCGAGTTGTTGTAGATGCGCAGGCTGTCGGTTTCGCGAACTACGGCTCGAAACTCGGCCAACAGATCAGAGGTCTGTTGTGCCAGGCTCGTCACG
Source organism: Candidatus Nitrosopumilus sp. (assembly GCA_964225175.1). Lineage (GTDB taxonomy): Bacteria > Pseudomonadota > Gammaproteobacteria > Xanthomonadales > SZUA-36 > WTJD01. Next base: position 13,457 of record CAXQNK010000076.1, read on the forward strand.
CGTCGCTGCGAAGTGGCAGCATCAGTGTTGATCTTTTTTTCTACAGCGACCGTGGAACCAAGATCCTGTGCAATTGCTTGCCCCAGCACCAATGTCATGATCATTGCAGCCGTGCCCAGTATCACCGGGTTTTTCCTTGAAGTGTTTGGCATTGCCTGTTCCAATTTTAATGAACCAAGAATGAAGTAAGTCTGGATTTTCCACCCCGAACCCAGACGTCTTTCGCCGTGCCGGGGCGCGTCAGCATACCTGAACCGAGCAGAATAATGCCAATACCACGCAACTTCCAACAATTCGTGGGAAGAGACCCACCAGAAATCACGCTCTTGCAGACCATCGCAGAAGGACGATTTCGGCCGCGATAATAGCAGAACCGATCAGCGTCTGGCAGCCCTTCTGTGCTCGTCCGCTGGCGACCCGCTAAAATTCCCGTTTACAAAATCTGCGGTGCATAAGTTGGCCAAGTCAAAAACAGACCATTCGAAACGTGTCGGCCTCGTGCGTCGCGGGCTGGCAATGCTCTATGACGTCTTGATCATGCTGGCCGTGCTGCTGTTGGCAGGGTTTGCAGCCCTGCCCTTCAGCGGTCCAAACACCCGCGCGGGCATCGACCTGCTCTACAGCATTTATTTGCTCCTGGTCATATTTGTCTACTTTGCCGGGTGTTGGCGCGGCCTGGGCATGACACTCGGGATGCGGGCCTGGGGATTGCGGCTCGAGACGCTGGACGGAAGTCGGCCCGGCTGGGTCTCATGTTTGAAAAGATTTGCCCTGGCCGGTGTTTCGACCCTGGCCCTGGGAGCAGGATTTGTGTGGTCGCTGTTTGAGCCAAAAGGGCGCACCTGGCACGGCATGGGGTCGGGCACGCGGCTGGTCCGGGTCCCTAAAAACTCATACCGCTCTGCGTAAAATCAACACCGCCACGAGGGCCAGGGTAGCCGAAGGCCCAATGATGGTCAGGGCCTCCGGCAGTGCATAGGCCTCGCCCAGGTTTTGCATGAAGCGGTTGACGATGGTGAACACAACACCGAGTGTCATACCGAGGAACAGGCGAACACCCACTTTGTGATTACGCGCAGAGGCAAAAACGAACGGCATACCAGCCAGAACAAGCGCCAGCACGGTCCCGGGGAAAAACAGCTTGGCCACCAGGTAGGAACGGTAAATCCGGTCATCCAGGCCATTCTCGCGCATGTAGCGCATTTGTTTCCAAAGGGACTCAAGGGACATGTAGGCAGGCCGGTTCACGGCGGCGTCGACCAGTTCAGGCTGCAGCCGTGTGTCCCATTGTGCGACGGGCGCACGCTCCTGCTGAACGAGGTTGGGCGCAAATGAGGTCTGGGTGACACGGCGCAGTTCCCAGGCGCCTTCGGAATGATCCGCCTCCTCGGCCAGGCGGATTTTTTGCAGTGAGCCCGTTTCTGAAAAATCGTAAATCAGCACATTTCGGAACTGGACCATCTGCTCTCCATCCTCGATCGCAATCAGCGGCTGCTGAATATTGACGATTCGCCCGCCATCCCTCAGCCACATACCCCGAGGCCCGCCGATAATGTACTGGCCCAGTAATTTACTGAGACGAAACACACGCGCCTGTTGTTCCGAAACTGGAGCCAACCATTCGCCCATGGCCATGACCGGCAAGGTAACGAGCAGGGTGCCGGCAAGGGCGGCGCCGGCCAGCCGCAACCGGGAGACGCCTGAAGTCCGAAAGGCCACCAGTTCATTCCCGGCCGCAAGACCGCCCACGCCGACCAAGGCACCCATCAGAGCGCAGACCGGGAACACCTGGTACGCCGTCCTGGGTGCCGTCAGCAAAGCAAACCAGGTGGCATCGAGGGCAGTGTATGTCTCCGTTGTTGAACGCAACTCCCCGAGGAGATTGAACATGATTGCCAGAAGGACCAAGACGCTCCAGACACCCAGGATCCCGAGCAATGCGGCCTTGCCCACGTAACGATCGACGCGTTTAATCACCCACTCACCCTCCGCCTCTCACCGGGTATCCGGACTTCATTCGATGGCTTGAAAACCTTGCCTTCACCTTATCGAGCCCTTGGCATTCGGCCCTGGTTTCTCAACCACAAATACCCGGTCAGCAGAACCAGCAAATGCGGCCACCAGAGTCCGAACCAGAGCGGCACCACTCCATCTGCAATCCAACTGCGCCACAGCACGAGAATATTGCTGTATAGAGCGTAGACCAGTATGCCCAGCACCACCCGGCCGCTACGCCCCTCCCTTGGGCCCGAATGCGAGAGGGGTATGGCCAGGAAGGCCAGCACCAGCAAGGCTATGGCCGGCGTGAATCGCCACTGGATTTCAGCCCATGCAGCTCTCCCGCCTTCCTCGATCAGAGTCAAACTGCGACGGGACTCTAAATCGTCATCTTTTTTCTTGCGCATTTCCGGTTCAGGCAGGCGCAGGTCGTTACGGGCAAATTGCAATCTTCGCACATCCAGCTGATTCTCAATGCGCTCGGTCACCTCGCCGTCGATCAGGGTCAGGTAGCGCTCCCGGGTTTCGGGATCCAGCCAGTATTCACCCGATTTCGCCACCCAGACTTGTTCAATGTCGCCGTCGACCAGGTTGACGAACACCCGCTCGAGTGTGCGGCCGTCCTCCCCCAGGGAACCAACATAAATGACGAGGTCGCCACGCTTCATGACGTGAAACTGGCCAGCCTGGAGACCCCAGACGGCTGCGTTCTTCACAGCTTCCTGCAATTTCCGTTCAGCGGTGTGGCTGGCCATTGGCGCCAGCAGCAGGTCGATGACCAGCAGCAGCATACCCAGGGGGATCACGAGATTGAGCAAGGGCCTGAGCAGCTGTTGCCATTTGAACCCACTGGATCGCATGACCGCCATTTCCTGGTCGCGATACAGACGGCCAAGCCCCCACATGATGGCGATAAATCCGGCCAGCGGCACCACGTGGCCCACGGCCCGTGGCAGATACAGCACGAGCTGTGTGCCAACCAGGCCAGCCGGCATTCGGCCATCGGCAATGTCGTCAAACATGTTGCCAAGGAACAGCGCCAACAGCACGGATATCAGCACGATACTGACCGCAAGAATGGTCCAGGCCCACTCTCTGAGCACGTATTTCTGAAGCAGGATCAAAATGCCACCGCGGGGCCTGGATCGTCGATTATCATTCTCAGCTCCCGCCAACCCCTGTAGAATGCCTGCTTACCCTGCATTTTAGCAGCACTCCAAACAAGGCTAAACGTCCAAATTACGGGGACGTTCGATTAAGGATTGAACAAATGAATTTCTCGCTGAGCAAGGATGCCGTCCAGGATGTCACAACACCGTGTCTCCTGGTAGGTATATTCGAAGATACTGCCCTCGATGGCTCAGCGGCGAAACTCGACGAAGCCAGTGGGGGACGATTCAGTGAGTTAATCCGCTCCGGTGATGTCGGTCCGGATCGGGGTGAGCTCACGCTGCTCCATGGTCTCCCGGGGGTCAAAGCCGAACGCATACTCGTCGCCGGTCTGGGATTGCCTGAAAAATTCAGTCGAAGCCGATTCGATGCAACCTGCCTGGCCGCGGGCAAGTTGCTGCGCAACCACCCCCTGACCGAAGCACATTGTTGCCTGCACGAAGTCGCCGTGGAGGACCTCGACTCAGATTGGCGTCTGCGCCATGCCGCCATCGCACTGGACCGGTCAAATTATCTCTACACTGCCACCAAGCCCGTGAAGGACGATTCAC
>CAXQNK010000077.1:0-26752 GCA_964225175.1 Candidatus Nitrosopumilus sp.
CTCCGCTTGCCCTGTTGTCCGGGTTGCATGGAACGGGGTTTTCAACGTTAAATGGTGCGGGTTAGGCGGATTAATCATGCGGGCACAGGGCCCCGCAAACGGTGCGAAGCTCATGAAACCTGAACTGCTGGCTGTGTTTGGAATATTCCTTTTCTTCATCATCTTGGAGATGATGTTTACGCGCTTTTTCCACAAACCGGGCCAGACACCGGACGACGGTAAAGTGGAAGTGCTGAGCACGGTTTCCCTCACGGTCTTGATTCAGCCGATGGTGCTGTTTGCCAGCGCTTACCTGGCCCAGTGGCTTGCGCCCGGCGCGCAGGGCAGCCTGGCAGCGCTTCCCTGGTATGCCGGCCTGCTCCTGTTCCTTGTGTTTGACGATATGGTGCAATATTGGTGGCATCGTACCTGTCACGTGGTGCCCTGGCTTTATAAATTGCACCGACCCCATCACGACGCGGCCTACCTGTCGATCCGGGTCGTCTACAGAAACAATGCTTTTTATTATCTTCTCATGCCTAACCTGTGGTTCTCGGGCGTGCTCCTGTATCTCGGCCTGGGATGGGTCTATGCGGGTTTCCTGGTGTTCAAGATGCTGGTCATTTTTGGCGCACACAGCGATCTGCGCTGGGATGCGCCCCTGTACCGAATCAACTGGCTCTCACCGCTGATGTGGGTGCTCGAGAGAACCATTTCGACGCCCGCCACCCATGCAGCTCACCACGGCAAACATGCCGATGACGGGGTAACCCACTACAAGGGAAACTATGGCAACCTGCTGTTCTTCTGGGATGTGCTCTTTGGTACGGCCAAGATTACCCGGCGTTACCCTGAAGAGTTTGGCGTTGAACACCTGCCGCCGACCACGGTAGCCGAGCAGATGATCTGGCCCCTGGTAAAGTCATCCCCGCCAATCAGGAAACAGGAAGTCCCCTCGCCCGCCGGCCAGTGAGCGCCCCAACTCCGCACAGGCCAAATCCCCTTGGGTGATCTTGCCAAAAATTTCCTGAGCCCCAAGGGGCGCAAGCGCTGTGCGTCTGCGATCGAGTACCTGCAGCAGCACTACGGCCCACGCTGTAGCACCGGCCAGGCCATCCGGGAGCAGCACGGCAGAGGCGAGGCGCTGGATGCGGGTGATCCACCTGATGCGGTGATCTGGCCAGAATCAACCCTGGAAGTCAGTGACATCGTAAGCTTGTGCGCCCGCAAGCAGGTGCCCGTGATTGCCTTTGGTGCGGGGTCCTCGCTCGAAGGACATGTGAGCGCCCCGTACGGAGGCATCTGCATGGATTTATCACGCATGGACCAGGTGCTGCGCGTCAGCTCGGAAGATGCCGACTGTACCGTGCAGGCGGGCGTGACCCGTGAAGGCCTCAATGACTACCTTCGCGATACCGGCCTCTTCTTCCCGGTAGACCCCGGTGCCAATGCCACGCTGGGCGGAATGGTATCCACTCGGGCTTCTGGGACCACGACGGTTCGTTACGGCGCCATGCCTCAACACGTGCTTGCGCTGCAGGTCGTGATGGCGAATGGACACGTCATCGAATGCGGTACACGCGCTCGGAAATCATCCGTGGGCTATGACCTGGTGCGCCTGTTTACGGGTAGCGAGGGCACCCTGGGAATAGTGACGGAAATCACGCTCCGGATTCACGCCCGCCCCGAGGCGGTCGGCTGCCTGACCTGCGCATTTCCATCCATGCGCGAGGCCGTGGATGCAGTCACGGAGCTGAGCATGACCGGCCTGGGGCTCGCCCGAATCGAGTTTCTCGATGAGCGGCAAGTCAAAGCCTGCAACCAGTATTCCGCCCTCGACCTGCCCGAATCACCCATGCTTTTTATCGAGCTGCATGGCCCCAGGACGGGAATCGAAGAGCAGATCATCCAGGCGCAGGAAATCGCTCACGAACACGGGGGTGGACACTTCCGGAGCTCAACCCGTGTCGAGGACCACAACACCCTGTGGCGCGCAAGACACCATGCCTATTTCGCGGCACTGGCCTCTCGACCGGGCTGCGAGGCCATGGTCACTGATGTGTGCGTGCCGATCTCGGCCCTTGCCGATTGCATTATCGATACGCGCAGGGACATCGATGCAGCGGGGCTGCAAGCGCCCATACTCGGACACGTCGGTGACGGTAACTTCCATGTCATTTTTCTTCTTGAACCGGGCGATGGTGCTGAACGGGAACGGGCAGACAAGGTGCACGAGGCCCTGATAGCGCGCGCGCTTTCTGCCGGGGGAACCTGTAGCGGCGAACATGGCATCGGACTGGGCAAGCGCGGACAATTGATCGCCGAGGCTGGTGAAGAAGTCGTCGGCCTGATGCAGGCCCTCAAGACAGCCTGGGATCCGGGATACATCCTCAACCCCGGCAAACTATTTTTTTAATCGGGAGTCTGCAGTGCTTCGGCACCGGCAAGATGCGCGCGTAAGCACCTTTGCCCCGTTCAGAACAGTGAAACAGCCATCATCGCCATTCCCACCACGCTGACCGCCCAGCACACCGGGCGAATCCACGGCCAACCGGCCAGGTACGTGACCGCATGGGCCACTCGCGCCCAGAAAAATATCTGCGCCCCCTGGGCTGTTAACGTCGAATGAGACTCGGAAAGCTGAACGATGACCACCAATGCGGTGAAAATCACCATGTTCTCAAGCATGTTGTTGCGCAGTCGCACCGCGCGGCGATTGAACATTGTCGGCTCGGGCAACTGATCCCGCGCACCGGCCTGGGTCGCCACTCCGTTTGCAAGAATGGCCTCACTGGCTGGAATCATAATAAGTAAGAAATAGAGCGCAGTGCTGTACAACAGCATGGTGAGTTCAACAGACATGGTGTGTTCCCTCTTGGACTATGGTTTGGGGTAGCGACTCATCTTGAACCTTAGCACATACCATTCGCGTGTCTATGAACCGCACTTCAGCCGGCATAACCCCCCAGGCACTTCTCCAGTGCACCCATCAAACGTTTGACGGCAGATGTTAGCAACAGAACCTCGCCCTGGAATGACAACTCCGGGTCCTCAGCATCGTGACGCTCACTCTTTTCGTCCTGCAAAAATTGAACCTTGTTCATGACCACATCGTCGCTGATCACAAAGCTCATGCAATTGTCGAACGCCAGCCCGAGCCGAATCAGGCGCATCCCGTCTGCGACATGCCGCTGAATGGCTGGGTCATTCAGTTCCACGTTACGCCATGTGCCCAATGCCAGCCTGTCAGACGGGTCCTGGAACTGGCATTCTCGCCCCAACTGAAAGGGTGGATGCTGCTCACCCATAAAGACGGCTCTCATCAGCTCTGCCACCGGACGATTGAAAACCAACGGTCGCGCGTCAAACCGGGGCAAACAGGGACGCAATTGGTCAATGAACCACTCCGACTGGCTCGGTACGGCCGCATCCACAACGAGTACCGATTCCTCTCGAAGGAGTAATGCCGCGGTACGCTGCGATTTAAGCAGGGCCTTCGGCAGAAGCTGGTCCCTGACTTCCTCTTTGAGTTTCCGGCGCTCTCCGGGGTTGGGGTTTACTCCGGTTCGGTCCCTGAACTCCTTGACCCGATCGCTCAGGGCTTCGCCTATAGCGGCTGCCGGAAGAACGCGGCTTTGTGTGCGCAGCTGGATTAAATCAGCGTCTGCGGTTTCGTAGCAGAGTGACTCGCTGCGCTCTTCGATCGGCGGCTCCCAACCCGCGCTGCGCTCTGAGAAAGCGCTGCAGGTTCTGAACGCGCGCGCAGACAATTGCTCATTCAGGAGTGTCGGGCTCTCTGGCCAGGGGCTAAAAACCCGGTAACAACGGAAATTTCGGAACATGAGGAGTGTCCAGGTGAGTCAGAGCGCGGAATTCTAGTGCAATCTAAAAATGAGCCCAAGCCATCTCGGGAAAGGTGCCCGCCGGGCTAGGGTATTTGCGGCCTCCGCGACTCCATTTGACCAGGTTTTTGCGTCGAGCTCTGTGCATCACTCGCGGTCGTGGTTTCGACCCGCACGGGCATGATGACTGCTTGCGAATCAGGTGTTTTCTGGGTGTTGCCGCGCTCTGAGTCTCGATCGGACAGCCCCGGTCTGACGCCCTCGGTGTAACCGCCACCAATCCCGCGTGTTTCGTCTTTAAGTTCCACAATCCGTGCCGTTTCACCGCAACGCTCGTCTGAAAATACCGGGCCGGAAGGTGTGTCACAGCGATAAATCTGGGCACCAGAAAGCACGGGAAACGCGCAAAGGCTTGTGATCATGAAAAATTGATTGAGCTTCATCTGTGGTTCTCTGAGTCGCTGCAGGTTTTACCCAATGGCCAGCATCCAAATTCACGCAAGCTGTAGTATCTATTCCGAATCATAGCGTCGGGGTTCAGCTTGGGCAGGCCGCAGAAAGCCATCGACCGACTGGCGGTATCGACTTCCTGCTGAGCGGTTCTCCATGAGTCTTCACGCACTTCAGTTTTTCATGAATTGCCTCTCAAGGCATTCGCCATTTGAGCCGTATTTATAGATACTTAGCGACCGCGAGGCCCAGTACACTTTGCCGGGTCGGGGAAGGCATCAAAGACCTGGGGAAAGGCGAATGCACCACTTCACTCGATTGAGTGTGTACGCGCTGGCATCCATGATACCGCTGGCGTGTACCACCAAAAACACGACACAAACTCAGTTCACGGAATTGGCCGTAAGCGCCGCCCATCCGGAAAAAGTGGATGCCAACGGCCACGTGGTCCACATGGGCCCGCGCACGCGCAGTGGCAGCACCGTGATTATCACGAGGTGAGTTGAGACGGGCGATTAATGAAAAGGGGCGCCCAGGCGCCCCTTGTTTTATCCACCAAGGACGGATCGTCGTCCTGTTAAATACTCAGAACCGAAACCCTGCACCAAGCGCCAGGTGAGTCCGGGAGCCGCCGAAGCCGCCTTCCAGCATCAGGTTCCAGTGCTCGTTGATGTCCCACACGACACCGGCCACATAATTCAACGGATCACTGTTCTGCTGCACGATTTCAAAATCGATCAGCAAGTCCCGGCCCACCTCCGGATCATCACCCAGGGGAAGCACCAATTGCCCCGTCAGGGTGACCTCCACGTCAAGATACATGGCACCGATGTAGGTTGAAATCCTGCCCCCCGATGCGGTTGGAAACAACATGCCCCCCCTGATAGAGCCGGTCCAGGTGTGAATTTCCTCATTCACGAGGCTGATTCCCGCATGCGCATAGGTGATATTGGCGGTCACAAAAAACTGTTTCCAGCCCATAGCGAGATTGGTGCCTACCGCAACGGATTCTCCCGTGAACCCGGGCTCTGCGAGGATGTTAAATACCTGGTCGCAGGCCTCCGGTCGAAGCGCGGGAACGCGATCACACGGCTCACCGGGAAGCAGCAAATTGAGCGCCTCATCACCGGGGAAGCTCAAGGGTATACTCGAGGTGCCATCGACGTGGCCCACGGAGACGAATACATTCATGAATGGCAGCAGCCACATGTCCGCTGACAGTTGCACGGTATTGTGCCTCGCATCGCCGGTCTCGAAGGCGACCCAGGGCACCTCGATAAGATCGCCTTCATTAATCCGTACCGCGAGATCGCGAAGATCCAGATCCTGCTCGATAGTCATTCCCAGCGGCCTGATGCCGTAGGGCTCCGGAAGTTCATAACCCATGTCAATCACGTTCTGCGCAAAAAACGGCAGAACGTGTGGCCAGACACGGGGCTCCCCTTCGGCACCCTCTGGCAACTCGCCAACCTTTCCACTCTCCAGGTAGGGAATATTCAGCTCAGTCTCGAACCACGGTTCGTCCTCGGCCTCAGGGACAGGACCCACCTCGTCTGCCTGGTCCGAATCGACTTGAGCCTGTGCATACGCGGCTGCGGATAACAGCAACCACGCGAAAGGCAAGAATTTCAACCCCATCATTTCTGCTCCTTAAAATCCAAAGTAATGCCCACTTCTTTAGCCCGCTTGCGCGATTTTTTCATTCCTTGACCCCTTCAAGCGCATTGGGAAGCGCAATCAATTTGAAAGACAACCACTCTCCAGGCAATCACACATCCCGACACGCTAACCAATTCCTTGGAACAAGGCGATCACGCCCGGCGCCACTAGAAAGATTCTCCGATGTAAAAATACGTTGCATGGCCGTCATCGCCCCAAGCATAGTCAACACTCAGGCGCACGCCGTGTTCAACCGAGGCGATCCAGCGCAGGCCAAGTCCCAGGGAGTGCCTGATGTTTTCGCGGTTGAAATCACCAAACGAGCTTGCGACCTGGCCCAGGCCCCCGAAAAACACTACCCCCAAGCGCTTGGGCAGGCTCTTTCGGTACTCCACTTGCGCAGTCAGCATCCGGCTGTCTCGATAACGACCCCCCTCGTAGCCCCTGAGGTTCTTGCCTTGCCCGATCAAGCAGATATCGTAAAACGGTGCCTCATCAGAGGCGGCACACGCGGTTGCATTAATGGCGAAAACGTCCCGCTCTCCCAGCCCCCAGTAGGCTGACCATCGTAGATTGTATTTCTGATAATTCCTCTGTGAACCCAGCGATTCAATGGAGGTATCCATAGAGCCCTCCAAAAACTGTCCGCGTCTGGGCGACCACGCGTCATCACGTGTATCCCACTCGAGTTTCAGCCCCGGCCCGATCGAATCAAGGTCCAGTGTAAGGATATCCGTGATGGGGTCCTCCGACAGGGATTCCTCCGACAATCTCAAGCCACTCCGGAGCGATAAATATCTCAGGCGGGCGCCAATATAGAAGTTGGGAAAAACCCGCCACAGGGACTGGGCGAAGGCAAAATAACCCTGCTGATTGATGCCCAACCGGTCGACGAGGCCAACCGTGCTCTGATCATTGTTGCCAATGCCATAAAAGTTGAGATTCAGGTCCGCATATCCCAGTGCACTGGTGACACGGATGCTGTCCTTTTTGAGGTAGTTCTTCGTGAACAGCCCACCTCCCCAGCTGCCGTTGCTGGTAGCAAAACCGCCGCCGCCAACCGAGGATGCGGATGAATTCGGGTCTTGCTTGTACAAACGCATGACTGCCAACGCCAAACCGGCATCCAGGGTGGGGTTGAGTATCGGTATGGGCATCGCCACCCAATCCCTCTTGCTTCGTCGCTCGAGTTGCTCCAGCGGCTCGGTCGTCTCCTCCAGCATGCTTTCGAGATTGGTCGATTCGTTGGCAAGCGCACCCCGGGGCAGCAATGTCACCAGCAGCACGAGCACACAAAAAATCGCCCTTGCTGGTGTGCAGATTGCTGCCATCCCGGACGCCAATCCGGGGTGAGCACACCTTACCTGCAAAGGGCGCCAATGTCCGGGGGGGTGCTGTCGATGATGGCCTGCTATTAACATAGCGCCGTTTATAACAGACACAGTGTCATTTTTCCAATGAGTTGCAACGCCAACACCCAGTGTCTCAGGATATGCTGATAGATTTGTAGACCGCGAATTTTTCCAGAACTCGCTGCATTTCCGACTCATCCAGCAATTCCGGCTCGCCCAGTTGCAGGCATTGACGATAGACTCGGGCCAGGTGTTCGATCTCGATAGCGAGTGAGAGCGTTTTGCCCGGGTCGGCGGCCAGGCATACCATGCCATGCTGAGCCATCAGGCAGGCGTTTCTGCCCTCCAGTGCAGCAAGCACATTGTCAGACAGGCTTTGCGTACCGAATGTGGCGTAGGCCGCACAACGAATATCCGGTCCACCGGCCACGGCCACCATGTAGTGAAACGCCGGGATGGGTTTTTCCAGGCACGCCAAGGTCGTGCAGTGCGCGGGATGAGCATGGAGTATCGCGTGGGCATCGGCACGATTTCGGTAAATGTCCCAATGAATGCGCCATTCACTTGAAGGTGTGCGCCGACCCGATGCATCTCCCTGCTCAGAGACAAAGACAATGTCCTCTGGCTCGAGATCAGCGTAGGCCAGGGCAGAGGGGGTCACCAGCATGCCGCCCTCACAGCGCGCACTCAGGTTGCCGGAAGTGCCCTGGTTGATGCCGCTCTCATTCATTTCACGCGCGGCGTTGATCAGCGCTTCGCGCAGTGACGCGTTATTCACCTGGCCTGCTCCGGGTATCGTTCAAGCAGACCGGCTTCGCTGGCTGGGCAAACGCCGCGTTCAGTAATCAGTCCGGTCACCAGTCGTGCGGGTGTCACGTCGAAAGCAAAATTACGCGCAGTGACGCCGTCCGGACAGATTTGCACGGAGCCGACCCCTCCCGAACCGTTACGCCCCATGATCTCGGTCACCTCCGTGGCGTCCCGTTCCTCGATCGGAATCTGGGACAGTCCGTCTGAAATCTCCCAGTCAATCGTGGGGCCCGGGAGGCAGACGTAGAAAGGAACGCCGTTATCATGCGCGGCAAGCGCCTTGAGGTAGGTTCCAATCTTGTTGCATACATCGCCGTTACGCACCGTGCGGTCCGTACCCACCAGCACCAGATCCACGCCACCATGTTGCATGATGTGTCCGCCTGCGTTGTCGACGATCAGGTCATGCGCGACGCCGTGGGCCTGCAATTCCCAGGCTGTTAATGCCGCACCCTGGTTTCGCGGACGCGTCTCGTCGACCCAAACGTGAATCGGAATGCCCGCATCATGCGCCTTGTAAATGGGCGCCAGTGCCGTACCCCAGTCGACAGTGGCCAACCAGCCGGCATTACAGTGGGTCAACACATGAAATGCAGATTTTTCCTGACTGCGGTTTTCCCATAGCGATTGAATGAGCGCGAACCCATGATCTCCGATGCGCTCGTTGTTCACGACATCCTCGTTACAAATTGCGGCCGCCATCGCGTAAGCGGCATCTGCGCGCTCACCGGGCGCGAGCTGTTCCAGTTCGGGACGCATTCGTTCAAGCGCCCAGCGAAGATTTGATGCTGTCGGTCGCGTCGCCACCAGGACCTCACAAGCATGATTCAACATGGCGTCACCGGGATTCTTTGCCAGCGCCAGCGCCAGGCCATAAGCCGCCGTCGCTCCGATCAATGGCGCGCCTCGTACCCGCATGACGCTGATGGCTTCCGCCGCGTCCTCCAAATCTCCCAGGGTCCGGGTGACAAATTCATGCGGCAACTTGGTCTGGTCGATAATCTTCACGGTCCGAGCATCGTCGCCCGTCCAGATGGACCGGAAATGCGTTCCATTAACGTTCATGACATCAACGATACTCAGGATCGACGCACAGGGGAAGCCCCTGCAGATCACCCGGAGCTTCGCTGAGATCGTCGCTTGGTATCATGGCCTCCTGGCCACCTGGACCGAATGCCATGAGTTTCGTCTCCCACCTGCGTTGCACAGCCTGCGGCTCACATTTCGACGCCGGGATGCTCATGAACCTTTGCCCACACGACCAACGGCCCGTGGAGATGATTTTTGATCTTGAACGGCTGTCCGTGGAACGCCCCGGACACAGCTGGTACCGCCCCGAGCGCCGCGACATGTGGCGCTTCGGTGGTTTGCTGGCACTCGATATCGACACACCGGACGATCGGCATCACATCGTCTCTCTTGGTGAAGGCGCAACGCCTCTGCTCGAATATTCTGATCAGCCCCTCGCCCAAAAGGGTGGATTCGAGCTGTTAATCAAGGACGAGGGTCGCGGACACGGGGGGTGGGGCGCCAACCCGTCACAAAGCTTCAAGGACAGGGGCATGGCCATGACGGTTTCAATGGCTCAACGTTTCGGTCTGGAGCGGCTCGCCCTGCCGACCCAGGGCAATGCCGGAGACTCACTGTGCACCTACGTGGGGCCGACGCAAATGCATTGTGTCGTGGCCATGCCCGATGACACGCCGCTGCCCATTCGCGGTCGGGTTGCAGCACTTGCACTGGAATCGGAGCGATTCCATCTGGTTCAGGTCAGAGGCACCATCCGGGAAGCCGGCGAGACATTGAAGCGTGACTGGATCCCGGATGGCTGGTTTAACGTGGCGACTTTCCAGGAACCGGGCTGGAGAACAGACGGTAAAAAAACCCTGGGCCTCGAGCTGGCCGAGCCACGAGCGGCGGGTGACCCCTGGTCTCTGCCTGATGTGGTTGTGTACCCCACAGGCGGTGGTACCGGTGTCCTCGGAATGTGGAAAGCCTGGAGCGAGCTCGAATGCCTTGGGCTCATCGACGAAAGGCGACCCCGAATGATCTGTGTACAGAGCACTCGCACGCCACCCCTGGTCACCGCCTGGGAAGCCGGCGCCACGGACAGCACACCTGCAAACCCCGGAGCAACGCTGGCCTACGGTTTAAATGTGCCCGGCGGCGTCGGGCATTTTCGTGTGCTTGAGATTATCTCAGAATCTGCAGGCGGTGCCATCTCGGTCAGCGAAGACGACATGTCACAGGCGCTCACGGCGGTTTGGAAAGACAAGGGATGGTGGATCGGGCCGGAGGGCGCTGCCTGCCTCGCTGCTCTTCCGGAAATTCTGGACCGCGGATTTGCGCACCCTGGAGAACGTGTAGTCGTGGTCAACACCGGATCGCTGGAAAAATATCTGCCCGATCTTCGGCACTTGCTGTAAAAAAAAAGGCTGTCGTCAACAGCCTTAAACGTACTGAGGAGAGTCACAACACAATCGTAGCTCGTCAGCCATTACCCGGCTGACACCTGCAGTTTAATGGGATGTGAAGCCCAGTCGTTGACACAGGTCAATCGACGCAGCGATCTGCCGCGACATCCGTCATCCGTCTAAGAACCGACTGTGCCTCGCAGTTGATCGTAATCAATTGGGCCGATGTCATGCCGGTTTACTCTTTGCCTTGTCCAGCATCTTCAAACGCCCGATGGGGTTGATCAACAAGGCGACGCCATGACTCAACTGGTTCAATTCAACTCCGAGTTGATAAAAAAATATGACACGACCGGCCCTCGTTACACGTCTTATCCAACCGCACTGCAGTTTCACGAAGGCTTTGACGTCGTGACTTATGAACGTCTCGTGGCAGCCAGCAATGAGGATCTGATCCCGAGACCGTTATCCGTATACATGCACCTCCCATTCTGTCATTCCCCGTGTTACTACTGCGCCTGCACGAAAAAGGTCACCCGGCATATCGAGCATGGGGAACGGTACCTCAAGCACCTTCTTCGTGAAATTGAACTTCAGGGCCGGCGGTTTGACCGCGATCGTGAAGTCGAGCAACTGCACCTCGGCGGTGGCACGCCGACATTTTTCAGCGACCAGCAACTCGACATCCTGGTGACCACGCTGGGGCGATTTTTTAGCTTTGCGGAATCCGATGACCGGGAGTTCTCTATTGAAATCGACCCCCGAACCGTCAATGCCCAAAGACTTTCGAGGCTCCGGGAAATGGGGTTTAACACAGTGAGCTTCGGGATTCAGGATTTCGATCATGAAGTCCAAAAAGCTGTAAATCGCATCCAGAACGAGCAGGACACCCTGGCCTTGATTGCACAGGCGCGAGCACTCGGCTTTCATTCTGTATCACTTGACCTGATTTATGGATTGCCGATGCAAACCGTCTCACGTTTTGATCAGACGCTTGTAAAAGTCATCTCTGCCCGGCCTGACCGGCTGGCCGTCTATAACTATGCCCATTTGCCAGAGCTGTTCCGGGCACAGAGAATGATTAATGAAGCGGATCTTCCTGATGCCTCGACACGTCTCAAGCTGATGGAACTCGCCATATCCCGCCTCACAGCGGCAGGCTACGTCTATATCGGGATGGATCATTTTGCACTGCCCGAAGACGAACTCACCCTGGCGCAAAAAAACGGTCGTTTACAGCGTAATTTTCAGGGTTATTCAACCCGGCGGGAATGTGACCTCGTTGGCCTTGGCATGAGCGCCATCGCCAGGATCGGTGACGGCTACGCCCAGAACCTGAAGACCATCCCTGGCTGGCAGGATGCGGTCCATTCCGGTGAACTGCCCATCTGGCGTGGCATCACCCTGGCGACGGAGGATCGCCTCAGACGCCAAATCATTGAGTCCGTAATGTGTCATGGGCAGATCCGTTTCGGACCATTTGAAGAGCGCTTTGAAATAGATTTCGAGGAACATTTCATGCCCGAAATCCATGAGCTCAAACCACTGGCCGCAGACGGGCTGCTAACGCTCGATGCCGATGGCTTCGAGGCGACACCCGCAGGCCGGCTGTTGCTCAGGCGCATCGCGATGATTTTCGATGAGCATGCCGCACGGGCTGAAGGGCAGCAATATTCCCGGGTCATCTGACTCCACCCGGCCTGACAGCCCGTGAGGTTCACCTACGTAGTTTCCCGAATGTCCCGGTCCGGTGAACCCCATAGAATTGAGCGCATACAGGAGGGTCATAAAATGAATAACGTATTACCCATTCATGCGCTGCGCGACGCACGCAGGGAGCCCAAGAGGGCCCAGGTCGCCTGCAGCCATTGCTCACTCGGTGAGTTGTGCTTGCCCAAAGGCCTGACGGAAGAGGAAAAAAGCCGCTTTGAACAGATTGTTCATCGCTCACGGCCGATTCGCTCCGGTGAACATATATTCCGTGCAGGTGACACCTTTAATTCCATCGCCGTGGTTCGCACGGGCTGCTTCAAGAGTTACACCATTGATGATGAGGGCAAAGAGCAGGTGCTCGGGTTTCATTTGCCCGGTGAGATCATCGGTCTGGACGCCATTCATGATGGCCAGCACATAGCGAATGTGGTTGCCCTCGATACCAGCGCCATGTGTTCGCTGCCATTCAAGTCCATGAGCACACTTGCCCGTAACATGCCGGGCCTTCAGGCAGAAATCTTTCGCGTCATGAGCCAGCGCATCGCGGAGCTAGAGACGTTCGCGGGCGACCTGAGCGCAGACGAGCGAATCGCCCTGTTCCTGCGGTCACTCTCAACGCGATTTTCCAAACGCGGCTATTCCAACCGGGAATTCATCCTGGCCATGTCACGGCGCGATATTGCCAGCTACCTGCGGCTGGCAACTGAGACTGTGAGCCGTGTGCTGGCGCGTTTTCAACAGCGTGGTCTCATCGAAGTGGAAAGGAAGCGTGTCCTTATACTCGACTATGAGGCGCTAAAGAAATCCTCGCCCCAGACCAGGCACTGAGTGCGCGAAATTTGCGTCGTCACAAGCGCTGCGAAGCAGCGCTTGTGATACCCTGCGACCGTGCAAGACGGCCACCATCAACCCGACTCCTCTTTCAGCGCCCTGATCAGCCTTTTGCGTTATGCCCGCGGGCATCGTTCACGGGTGCTTCTGGCCACACTTTACTCTGTCCTCAACAAGGTATTTGATGTCGTTCCGGAAATACTGATCGGCGTGGCGATCGACGTCGTGGTTCGTCGTGAAGCCTCATTTGTCGCCAGCATGGGGATATCCGACCCTTTTCAACAGGTGCTCTTGCTGGGCGCGCTCTCCGTGCTGGTCTGGGCCCTTGAGTCCCTGTTCGAATTTCTCCACCTCGTGGCCTGGAGAAACCTCGCCCAATCCTTGCAGCATGATCTCCGCCTGGATGCGTATGGGCACATGCAGGACCTGGACATGGCCTGGTTCGAAAATGCCGCGACCGGAAACCTGGTCGCAATTCTCAATGACGACATCAATCAACTGGAACGTTTTCTTGACGGCGGTGCCAACGCAATGATCCAGGTCGTCACGGCGGTGATTGCCGTTGGCGCGGTATTCTTCTACCTGTCCCCACCCATAGCACTCATGGCGTTCACGCCCATTCCCGTGATCATCCTTGGGGCGTTTTGGTTTCTGCGGCGAGCGCAGCCCCTGTATGCGGGTGTCCGCGAACGGGCCGGCTTGCTGTCTGCGCGACTGGCCAACAACATTTCCGGAATCGCAACCATCAAGAGCTTCACTCGCGAAGAACATGAACTGGACCGCTTGCGAGATGCCAGCCGGAATTACCTGGAAGCCAACGCACGCGCCATTCGCGTCAGCTCTGCTTTCATTCCGGTTATCCGCATGGCCATTCTGTTCGGATTTGTCGCGACGCTGGTTTACGGGGGCAAACTGACCCTGCAAGGTGACTTGCTGGCCGGTGCCTATGGCGTACTGATCTTTCTGACCCAAAGGCTGCTCTGGCCCTTGACCCGGGTCGCTGAGAATGTCGACCTGTTCGAACGGGCAATGGCCTCTACCCGGCGTATTCTGGGATTGATCAGCACACCCTACCGCATCCGAAGTGGGGTCCAACGGATCGAGGCTGGCTCAGTCGCCGGCGCGATTCATTTCCAGGACATCTCGTTTTGCTACGACAATGGTGCCAAGGTAGTGAGTGGGCTCGAGTTGGATATTCCCGCGGGAAAAACCATCGCACTCGTCGGCCAGACAGGCTCGGGCAAATCCACGTTGGTCAAGCTGCTGCTGAGGTTCCACGAGCCCAGCCAGGGACGCATACTTTTGGATGGCATGCCCCTGAACGATATCCATCTCAGGGACTTGCGACGAAGCATTGGCTTGGTCAGCCAGGACGTTTTCCTGTTTCACGGCACGGTGCGCGAAAATATCGCCTACGGACGCATCGACGCCAGTAATGATGAAATCATCGCTGCGGCGCAGGCCGCTGAAGCGCATGAATTCATTCAGGAATTACCCCAAGGTTACGATACCGTGGTCGGAGAACGCGGCCAGAAACTCTCAGGCGGGCAAAGGCAGCGACTGTCGATTGCCCGGGCCGTGCTCAAGGATCCAGCCATCCTGATTCTCGATGAAGCCACCTCATCGGTGGACAACGAGACCGAGGCAGCCATCCAACGCTCCATGGAACAAATCGCAGCGGGTCGAACGACGCTGGTGATTGCGCACCGCCTGTCGACGGTGGTCAATGCTGACTGGATTTACGTGCTGGAGAATGGCCGAATCAGGGAACAGGGCACCCACTCCGAGCTGATGTCACGTCCGGGAATCTATACCACGTTGTGGTCCGTGCAGACCGGAGGGGCGAATCAGTCGTGTTGATGCCCGCCAGGCCCGTGCGCGTGCCCGTGACTGAGCTCCTCTTGCGTTGCCTCCCGAACACCGATGATTTCAACCTCGAAATTCAGAGACTGTCCGCAGAGCGGGTGATTCGCGTCCACATCAATATTGAATCGACCGACTTTTAAAACCGTCACCTGGACCGGCCCCTGCTGGGTTTGCAGTCCCAGTACCTGTCCTGGCTGAGGCTTCGGGATGCGTCCCAGTCTTTTCAGCGGAATACGTTGCACATTGGCCTCTGTGCGCTCCCCATAGGCCTCCCCAGGGGGCACCAGAACTTCGAACTGCTCACCGGCCACTCGACCCTCCATGGCCTTTTCCAGGCCCGGAATGATGTTGCCGGCCCCGTGCAGGTAAGCCATGGGCTCGCGCTCACGCGACGAATCGAGTTCCTCGCCCTCCTCGTTGCGTAAGGTGTAATGGAAATCAACGACTTTCTTATCCTCGATCTTCATGGCAATCCTGCTATTTCGGGGTGGGCGGAAAGGCACGATTATACCGGCGACAGGCCATGGGTGCGGCTTATGCCCCATGCCGGCGGGGCTGCACCGTGGCAGCGATTGCGTTATCTTTGCTGGAGATACCCAGACCAGGAAATGCCCATATGCCCAGAATTTCCCTTGCAATAGGACCTGCGCTGTTCACCCTGCTCATGACTGGAACACCCGCCTCCGCACAGGAGGCCGCTCCGGTTCCCATGGCTGCCGAGCCATCGACCATTGAAATCAGGGAGTGGACCGTACCCTGGTCGGACAGCCGCCCAAGAGATCCGGATGTGGCGCCCAACCAAAGCATCTGGCTGGTGGGACAAGGCGGTGACTATGTCGCCCGGTTTGACCCGCAGAGCGAGGAGTTCAGACAGTTTGAACTGCCACCCGGTACCGGGCCGCACAATATCATCGTCGATGAGGATGCCCGCCTGTGGATCGCGGGCAACCGTCAAGGCTACATTGGCCGCATGAATCCCAACACCGGCCAGCTGACACGTTTCCCGATGCCCGAAAACATCAAGGATCCACACACCCTGATATTTGCCGACCCTGATCACCTGTGGTTCACCGCACAGTGGAGTAATTTCATTGGCAGAATGAATAAGAGAACGGGCGCGGTCGAGGCCATCGAAGTACCCATCCCCAAGGCAAGGCCTTACGGTATTCGGCTCGACTCCAGCGGCCGGCCCTGGATTGCTTTGCTGGGCATCAATGCACTGGCCACCGTGGACCCGGAAACCTTCGAGCTGGTGATCATCAGGACGCCTCGGGACGAATCCCGCCTGAGACGCATCGCCATCACCAGCGATGACGCAGTCTGGTACACCGATTACAGCGAGGGCTACCTGGGCCGGTATGACCCTGCCGACAGCAGCTTTATGGAATGGAAAAACCCAAGCGAGGAATCCGGGCCTTATGCAATCGCTGCAGATGACGAGGATCGGGTGTGGTTCGTCGAAACCTGGCCCAATCCCAACCAGTTTGTCGGCTTTGACCTGGCCTCAGAATCATTCTTCAGCGTGACTGCGGTACCCAGTGGCGCTGGCGCGGTCCGGCACATGGTCTTTGATGAGCGCACCCGGAGTATTTGGTTTGGAACGGACACCAACATGCTCGGACAGGCGCGCCTGCCGGGCGCGGGCATCCCGGCCCCGGAAACGGAAACATCAACGCCCGTGGATTCCGCAGCAGCAGCGGAGGCCACCGACGTCATGCCGACACCGCCCTGAGCGGTGCTCGCCAGCTGGAGACCTAAACGGAGACTTGAGCCGTAAGCAGCGCGAGGCGCTTGCGCTGCATCTTGAGTGAGAATTCCAATTCCCGGTAACGCGTGTCCAGCCGCTTGGCCAAGGCCACGCGGCTTTGATGGACTTTCTCGACCTGCAGGTGTTGCCACTTGCGAACGGTTTCAAGAAATTCGGCATATTCCGATTCGAGCACTTCACGCCAGGGTCGCGAATCTGCGGCTTGCTCAATGCGCTGCCGCGCCCGCTTGAACTCCATATTCAGGCGCGCGCGCTGGATCTTGAAGCGTGGTACGCGGCGCAGCTCATGCGCTAACCCGAGACCTGAACAACTGGCGATAAACCACTTGTTGAGATCCAGGTTCCACCAACGCACACCGTTGCGGTAATCGTTCTGAAAGAGATGGTGGTAATTGTGGTAACCCTCACCGCCCGTCATCATGGCGATAAGCCAGTTGTCACGCGCACTGTTTTCATCTGTGTACGGTTGGCTACCCCAGATGTGGGCTAGTGAATTGATGAAGAACGTCAGGTGGTGATTCAGCACCAGGCGAAACACCCCGGCCAGCAGAAACACACCCCAGAGGTCGCCCACCAACCAACCCAGAAGCATGGGAACGCCCACGTTGGTCACCAGGACAAGCGTCCAGTACCAGCGATGCTGCCACATGACAATCGGATCGCGCTGCAGATCCGGTACAACGCTGTAGTCGATGTTGCCACTGGGATAATCGCGAATCATCCAGCCAATGTGCGCAAACCAGAATCCTCGACCGATGGAATAAGGGTCTTTAGCATTGTCATCGACATCCCGGTGGTGGATCCGGTGGCGCGCGCTCCATATGAGAATGCTGTTTTGCAACGCCATGCCGCCAAAAATGGCCAGGAAAAGCGCCAGTGCCGGGTGGGCCTTGTAGGTGCGGTGTGACCACAGACGATGGTAACCACTGCCGATGCCGACCACGTTCAGAAACAGGAACATGCCGCAAAAGACCCAGGCCCAGGCGCTGAAATCGGCAAACAGGCCATAAACGGGGACTACGGTGATTGCGGCCAAGAAGGTCAAACCCAGGGTCAGGGCAACGGGCCAGTTAATGGCTGCAGGGGCTTCTTTTTCAGGTTGGAGATCGTTGTGCATGCTGTTCATTCTCAGTTCTCAAGCACCCATTGTACGGCAGTGCGCCCCCGGAGTCGCCTGCGCGAGCCGAGCCGGTCCCGTTCAGGTCCGTAATCCCGTGCCGCGTTTAAGAAGCATCATGCATATGCTCGTCAGGACCACCACGAACACGCCGATGATCAAATAGGCGCGCCCCAACGGCACATCGGAAATGCCCAGGATACCGAATCGGAAGCCATTGACCATGTAAAGAATCGGATTGAACGCCGAAACCCCTTGCCAGAATTCAGGCAACAGGTTGATGGAGTAGAAGACCCCGCCCAGATAAGTCAGCGGCGTCAGGACAAACGTGGGAATGATGGCGATGTCATCAAATTTCTGGGCAAAAATTGCATTGATCATGCCGGCCATGGCAAACACGATCGAGGTCAGGAACAGCACCGACACAGTAATCCAGAGGTTTTGAATCTCCAGGCGCGTAAAAAACAGTGAAACGCCGATGACAACCGCTCCGACCATCAGCCCGCGTACCAATGCGCCGGTCACATAACCCGCCAGAATCACCCAACTGGGCAGGGGTGAAATCAGCAGCTCCTCGATGTGGTTTCCAAATTTAGCCCCGAAAAACGACGACACCATGTTGCCGTAAGAATTGGTAATCACCGACATCATGACCAGCCCGGGGACGATAAACTGCATGTAATCGAAGCCGCTCATCTCTCCGATTCGACGACCAATCAGGTTGCCAAATATGATGAAGTACAGCGTCATCGTGATCGCCGGCGGCACCACGGTCTGACCCCAAATTCGAAGTATGCGCGTGACCTCCTTGCGCACGATGGTTTGGTAACCAATCCAGTTGACCCGCGCATTCATGAGGCTTTGCCTTTTTCGACGAGATTCATAAAGAGCTCTTCCAGTCGATTGGCCTTGTTGCGCATGCTGAGCACATGAATGCCCTGGTGTTCCAGCTGCGCAAACAGGGCGTTCAGGGACTTATCGCGAGACAGGGACACCTCGATGGTGCTCTCGTCTCTTTGATGAATGTCCATGCCCGAAATCCGCGGGACCTCGTCCAGGGATTCTCGCAGATCCAGTACGAAAGTCTCGATATCCAGGGTGCTCAGCAGCTGTTTCATGTCTGTGTTTTCAATAATCCTGCCCTGGTCGATGATCGCGATGTTACGGCACAGCTCTTCAGCCTCTTCAAGGTAGTGCGTCGTCAGGATCACGGTGGTACCGGAGCGATTGATATCGCGAATGAATCTCCACATGGTGCGCCGGATCTCGATGTCCACCCCCGCCGTGGGCTCATCGAGGATCAGCAACCGGGGCTCGTTGACCATGGCTCTGGCAATCATCAGCCGCCGTTTCATCCCGCCTGACAGGGATCGGGAGGGTTCATCCCGCTTTTCCCACAGTTGCAGCGCGCGCAGGTATTTCTCCGCACGCTCGGTGGCCACCTGTCTGGGGATCCCGTAGTAACCGGCCTGGTTGACGACAATTTCCATGGGCCGTTCAAACTGGTTGAAATTGATCTCTTGCGGGACCAGGCCGAGGTGCGACATGGCCAGGGACCGATTTTTCTGAACGCTGACACCAAACACGAAGGCCTCGCCCCCACTGGGATTGACGAGCGAACTGATGATTCCTATCAGGGTTGATTTGCCGGCTCCATTGGGGCCCAAAAGCGCGAAAAAATCGCCCTCCTCTACCGACAGGGACACGCCTTTGAGGGCGCGCACTCCATTCGCATACGTTTTTTCCAAGTGCTGGACTTTGAGCGCTTTCACCGACCCTGAATCCTGACGTCCCAAGAAACACTGCGCTATTATATGCGCTTGAAAGGACCTTTTTGAGACTCTTGATCCCGGTGCGCTGCGACTGGCCGTGGACGAGGCATCGTGTCTCTTTTGAGTTGTCCCGAACCCTGCAAAGGTTTCTGAATAATGATCAAGCGATATTCCTTCATGGTGGCCTTGAGCTCCCTGCTGATGGTGCATGACGCGATTGGCTTACCCGAGGCGAATTCGATCGAATTTTCCAATTGCATGCTGTCTCTGCCCGGCACTCCGTACACGGCGCCCGCCCGTTGCGGCTTTCTCCGGGTGCCAGAGAATCCGGACGACCCGGACGGTCGACACATTGACATACATGTTGCCGTAGCCAGTGCAACGTCCACTGAAACCGCTGCAGATCCGGTGTTTTTTTTCGCGGGGGGGCCGGGGCAGGCGGCTTCAGAGACCTGGGTCATGATGCGAGGCACACTGGATAAGATTCGCAAACAGCGCGACATCGTCATGATTGATCAGCGCGGTACGGGGCAATCCAACAAGCTGCAGTGCACGGTTCCTGAAGACCTCGATCCCTGGCAGGACTTTGACATGGATGCGGTCGTCGGGCTCACGCAAGAATGCCTCGAGACGCTCGACGGCGACCCGCGTTTCTACACGACAACCATCGCCATGCGGGATTACGACCTGGTGCGCCAGGCCATGGGGTATCAACGCATCAACCTGATGGGGGTGTCCTACGGAACCCGTGCAGCCCAGGTCTATCTTCGGAATTACCCGGAGGCCGTACGCAGCGTCACGCTCGACAGCGTGCTACCCATGCAGCTTGCGCTGGGACAGGAGCATGCTGCGATGCTTGACCGCGCCGTTGCGCTGGTGTTCGAGGACTGCCGCCAGGAGCCACTGTGCTCCGAACGGTTTGGCGAAGGCCTTGATGGTATCTATCCGCTCTTCGAAGCGCTCAGGGAAGCGCCCAGGCCCACCAGCATGGTCAACCCGGTCACGGGTGTTCGCGAAGACATCAAGGTCGACGCAGATATGCTCGCCGCGGCGCTGCGCTTCCTGAGTTACAGCAGCGAAACACAGGCAATGCTGCCCTTGCTCGTGCACGAGGCCGTGACAACCGGACGCCTGGAACGCATCGCGGCCCAGGCGTTGCTGGTGATGCAGGGGCTGAATGAAATGCTGGCCAAGGGGATGGAACTGTCCGTGCTGTGCAGCGAGGATTACCCCTACTTCTCGCATGATCCGAACGATTCGACCACGCTCATGGGTGATCTGTTCGGGCGCATTATCCAGGCCCAATGTGAGGTCTGGCCGAAGGGCGAAGTGCCCTCCGGCTTTCATGATCCCGTTCGCTCTGACACACCGGTTTTGCTGATTTCGGGAGAGAGGGACCCCGTCACGCCGCCCATGTATGCAGACCGTGTTGCTGAAACCTTCGAAAACAGCCTTAACCTGGTCGCTCGCGGACAGTCCCATTCGCTGATGAAGCATGCCTGTCTCAAGAAAATCACTACCGAATTTATTGCACAGGGGTCTGCACACGGCCTGGACATCGCCTGTGTCGAGCGCATTGGCCCGTCGCCTTTTTTCACCAGCCTTCTGGGGCCCAACCCATGATCGAAGTAACGGATCTTCACAAGTCGTTTGGTGACATCAAGGCCGTTTGCGGTGTCAGCTTTAAGGCCCGGGACGGCGAGATCACTGGCCTGCTCGGGCCGAACGGCGCGGGTAAAACCACCACCTTGAGAATGCTGTACTCCCTGCTCCCCCCGGATCAGGGCCGCATACTGATCGATGGCCTTGATCCGACAAGAGAGGCCATGAAAATCAAGCGCACGCTCGGGGTGGTGCCTGACAGTCGCGGACTGTATACCCGCCTGACGGCTCGCGAAAATATTCAGTACTACGGTCGCCTGCACGGTATGAGCGACTCGCGAATTGCCGAACGCGTCGATTCCCTGGCGAATACCCTGGACATGTCGGAATTCATAGACCGAAAAACGGACGGATTCTCGCAGGGTCAGCGCGTCAAGGTCGCCATCGCGCGCGCCATGGTGCATGAGCCCCAGACGGTGTTGATGGATGAACCCAGCAATGGCCTGGATGTCATGAGCACGCGGGCCCTTCGCGAGTACATCAGGGGGCTCAAGGACGCGGGACAGTCCGTGGTGCTGTCCACCCACATCATGCAGGAGGTTGCCGCACTGTGTGACCGAATCATCATCATGTCGGCTGGCCGCGTGGCTGCGGATGGCACAGCGGACGAATTACGAGCGAAAAGCGGTTGCGAATCGCTGGAGGACGCCTTTGTCACACTGATTGGGTCAGAAGAGGGATTGCTCGCATGAAAGGCCTTACCACGGTGTTTGTAAAGGAAGTTCGTGAAAACCTCAGGGATCGGAAAGCCGTATTCAATTCGATTCTTCTCGGGCCAATCCTGTTCCCGTTTCTTTTTGTGGGCCTCGCCTTTTTCGCCACATCCAAGCAGATGGAGCGCGCCGAGCAGGACCTCGAGGTTTACATGGTTGGGATGGACAGAGCACCCAATCTGGTCCTGTTTCTGGAACAACAGGGGGCCATCGTGAAAGTGGCACCAGCCGAACCCGAGCAGGCCGTTCGGCGACAGGACCTGCCCGTGGTGGTGCGTATTCCGGAGGAATTCCCGCGCCAGTGGGCCGAGGGCGGGCCTGTCGAAATCGAGGTCATCGCCGATCCATCCCGACGCGAATCTGAAATACCGATGCGGCGTGTCAAATCCCTGCTCAACGTTTACGGGCAGCAGTTGGGGCAATTGCGCCTGCAGTTGCGGGGCATTGCGCCCAGCGTCGCCGCGCCCATCATGATTCTTGACGTCGATCTGTCGACACCCCAAAGCCGGGGTTTGCTGTTCATGATCTTTCTCCCCTACATGCTGATGATCACGGCATTCACAGGCGGCATGCACCTGGCCATCGACACCACCGCGGGCGAGAAAGATCGTAAATCCCTGGAGCCGCTGTTGATCAACCCGGTACCGCGCTGGCAAATCATGACGGGTAAAATGCTGGCCACCACCACGTTCGGCTTCGCCTCGCTGCTGCTCACGCTGCTCACCTTTCGCCTGGCAATGCCCTACATGCCCACCGGCACCCTGGGAATCGATTTAAGCCTGTCTGCCTCAGCGGTTCTTGGAATTCTCCTCGTCATCGCGCCAGTTTCAATCCTGGCGGCCGCCCTGCTGACCCTGCTGGCCACTTACGCCAAGAGCTTCCGCGAAGCGCAGTCCTACATGGGGCTGGTCATCCTGATCCCCATGATTCCAAGCATCCTGTTCATGGCCAATCCCATCAAGCCGGAAACCTGGATGATGGGAATTCCCATGTTTTCACAGAATCTGCTGATCGGAGAGTTCGTGCGCGGAGAGTCCGTACCGCTGGAATGGCTCGCGCTCTCACTCGGGGGAACACTCGTGATCGGGCTGCTGCTGGGAACCTTCTCAGCCACCTTGTTCAACCGACCTCGCGTGGTTTTTACCACCAGCTGAAGCTGTAAAGATCCAAATTTTTGCGAAGTTGCCGAAAACGCACTCGCCTTGAACATCCAGACCTGGCTGTTGATGCTCCTGCTCGCGAACTCAACGGCATCGGCGGGGGAGCCGCCGCCCATGGGCGCTGCTGTGCCCCGATTTCAATTGCATGATCCGAACGGGAAATGACATTCGCCTGAGGTTGACAGGTGCGAATGGTTGGCAATTTATTTTTATCCCCACGACGATATGCCCGGCCGTGGGAAAGAAGCCCGAAATCCCAGGGACAACTTTGGCGCGTTTCTCGCAACCGGCCCCCGGGTTGCAGGCTTGAGCGTTGACGATGCCAGCTCAGACGCGAAATTCGCCGGAAAATTCACGCTGCTTTTATCCTGCTCGCGGACCTTGAGGGCAAAACCGCTCGTGATGACGTCGTGTTGAGAGATTTGCTTCTCGCGGAAATCACCCAGTGCAGGTCTTTCATCATCGGACCGGACGGGAAGCTCAGAAAACACGATCCGGACGTTGACCCGAGCACCCAAACCCAGGTGGTCCCGGCGGATTTGACCAAGCTCAAGCCCACCGGTTGACTGCCCCGTCAGGGCGCATCGAGCGCCGAGGGAGAAGTCCGTGCCTCATCAACAATGGCGCGAACGTCCTCCAGCAGCGCCTTGGCATCATAGACGATGCCGTCCTTGATCGTGTATCTGACGCCTCCCATGCGGGCAGGATTGCCGCTCTCATCCAGCCGAAAATGCCCAGTCCCGTAGAGCACCTTGAAATTGTGTACCGGGTTGAAGGGCGCGATCACGAGATCGGCTATTTTTCCTGTGCGGATGGATCCAATCTCGTCTTCGAGGCCCAGAACCTCAGCGCCCATCGAGGTGGCTGAGCGAATGACTTCCAGGGGATGAAATCCCGCTTCCTGGAGCAGTTCCATTTCCCGGATGTAACCAAAGCCATAAATTTTCCAGATATAGCCTGCATCCGACCCGAGTGTCACCCGCCCACCGTGATTTTTGTAATCGTTGAGAAAGTCCATCCAGCGACGGAAGTTTTGTTTCCAGGCAATTTCATCCGCAGTCGTCCAGTCAAACCAATATGACCCATGAGACTCCAGCGACGGCTGGAAAAACGCCCAGAGATTGGGGTGCGTGTAATCCGCATGCCAATCGGCATTCATGTCCCGCATCAGATCCCGGCTCGCCTCGTAAATGTTCAAAGTCGGGTTCAGAGTGAAATCGAGACCAATCAATTCATCTCGAACGCGTTTCCAGGTATCGCTCCCTGGTGCGGCAGCCTGCAGCCAAAGTCGACCCGCCGCGCCAAAACGATGCTGCTCATTTGCATAGTTGTAATCCGGCGGATAATCCTGGATCACACGGTCCTCGAAAAGCGCCTCAGGCAGGCCATACCAATGCTCCATGGTAGTCATGCCCGCACGGGCAGAGTCCAGCACATTCCAGCGCGCAACATCCAGCTGGGCATGATGCATGGCCGCGCCCAGGTCCAGTCGTCCAATCTCCTCGAGCGCCGCTTGCATCACCTGCGGCGTTGCCCCAAAAAATTTCACGCCGCGCGCTCCAGCCGCAGCAACTTCCCTCACCCAGCGCCGCGCCTGTTCAGGAGTTTCAATGGGGTCATCGCGGCCCATCCCAAAAAACACGTAGGGCACGATTCGCGGTGCTGCGACCTCGTTTCGCTCACTGCGTTGTTGCGCTCGCTGCACCCAGGCCAGCCCGTTGCCACTGCCCGGCTCGCGGATTGTTGTAATGCCGTGCGCCAGCCAGAGCTTAGCCGCATATTCCGCGGGTACGCCTTGTTCCGACCCACCAAAATGAGCATGCAAGTCAACAAACCCGGGCAACACATAGTGTCCCGCGAGTTCGAGCACTCGATCGCCCTCCCGGGCCGGAATTCGCGCCGAGGCAGGCACCGGCGTGGCAATGCCCAGCTGGCGGATACGCGTAATCCGATTTCCCTCAATCAGCAGGTCTGCCGGACCCACCGGTGGTGCACCCTCGCCATTGATCACCATGACGTCCCGAAGAATCAATCGCTCAAACGGACCCTCGCCCCGCTCCCGGTCCGGCAATTCGAGGGGCGCCGCCGCCAATCCTGTGACCCAGAACGCGCTGAGAAAAATTAATGCTATTTTCATGGGCTTAACACGTCCGAACGCAATGACAGTGCGAAAGTTTAGTGCTAGATTGAAATCAGGAAAAGGACTTCCTGGAGATTAGTCATGAACGACGCCAACAAAGCCACGGCCAGAGACCTGTACAGGCCCCTGTACGGCCCGCAAGGCAAAGCCAATACCGCAACTGAAAACGCACCGGAACCCAAGCTACCCGCAGGTGAAAAAACGCATGAGCGCTGGTTCACTGAGCAACGGGGAAACAAGCGAATTCCCAAGCGCCTCGAGATTCCGAATGAAGTACAGGTCATACCTGGCGGCCCGCTCAAGATCAAAGGCAACCTGACTCTGGTCGAAGAAGACGGCACCATTACGCATGCACATGAGTTAACCCTGTGTCGCTGCGGTTCATCGAATGTCAAACCCATTTGCGACGATCGACACCTTGCAATCGAATTTATCGATGCCGGAAATCTTCAGCGTGCCTCAGACTGCATGAAAGTCAGTCGCCCACAAACTTTGACAATCACTTGCGTCAAAGACGGACCGCTGAAGTTACGAGGTTACGCACGCACCTACAATCGCAAGGACCAGGAGTACCTGTCACTTGAGACCCGGCTATGCCGCTGCGGCAAATCAACCTGTAAGCCGTTCTGCGATTGCAGTTGAGCTGAATTCCCGTATTCCGCGGCCCTGACTTGCCTGCACGAGGGTCGACGTGCACAATCCCGCCATGGAAATTTTTCGTGTCTTTCAGATCGAAGCCGCTCACTTTTTGCCTCGTGTTCCAGAAGGTCATAAATGCGCCCGGATGCATGGCCATTCATTCAAAATACGAATCTCCGTGGAGGGCGAAATCGGGGAACGAAGCGGATGGGTCATGGATTTTGCAGACCTTAAGGAAGCCTTTGACCCCCTATTCATGCAACTCGATCACCACTGCCTGACCGAGATCGAGGGGCTCGAGAACCCGACCTCCGAGAATCTCGCTCGCTGGATCTGGCACCGGCTGCAGCCCAATCTGCCCGGACTGACTTCGGTCGGCGTGCAGGAGACCTGCACCCTGGGTTGCGAGTACCGGGGGGACCAGGAAAGCATCCGGCCATGAGCTGACAAGATGGGCCGTTAGCAGGTGTCGCTGGGCCTGACTCCGCCCGCAGAGGCCCTCCGGGACGGGGGAATATGATCAAATGAGGCGGTACTCGCGCGCGGGGCAACTGTCGTTTAAAAACCACAGACAAGGCATGCACGACGAAAGTCTCTCAAACCAGGCTTAAATATCCACTCCGAAATACGATAGATCGCATGAATATCATGACGTTAGCGTTGGTCGAAGCCACATCATTCCGCCCCACGCCCCCAGGCAGCTTGTTGCAATCAGGCAACAAAACCAGAAAGCGTCTAAACCACTGATTTTAATATTGAAATCTTGGCCCTAAATGGTTATCATACACCTCGGCCGTGCTCGGCAGATCTTGGGCTCTGAAATATCATGCGCAGTTTACTCCTCATCCTAATGCCCGTGGCGTGC